>CAJXTP010000080.1 GCA_913061335.1 uncultured Loktanella sp. | reverse complement strand
TGCCAGTGGTGTCTGACGCGAACACCTCGAGGATGGTGTTATTGTCGCCGAGCCCGATGGATTGCCGTCGTTCACCGTGGTTTTGCGCGAGCCGTTCAACGATGGTTGCATGGTCTGCGCAGTTCGCGCCTTGGGCTTGGGCGTGGTTTGCCGCGAGTAACATCGCGCCGATCCCGAAGGACAAAAGGTAAAAATTTCGCATCATGGGGTTGCCTTTCAGGGTCAAAATGACATGCCCTAAACTGCGCTGCTGATCCGCCGATATCGTTAACCTACCGTGACGGTGGGGCGCGCATGCTGCGCTGCGGCGTATTTGCGGTTGAATAATCCGCCAATATCTGACCCTTTGGGCGCAATAAAATTACGAGGAAGAATCAAATGCATGATCGGCCCTATCGGTCCGCCCTATATATACCTGGATCCAAAGTGCGTGCATTGGATAAGGCGCGGGGCTTGCCGGTTGATGTCATCTTGTTTGATTTAGAAGATGCCGTTGCCCCAGATGCTAAAGTCGTTGCGCGAAGCACATTGGCAACTGCCCTAGGGGCAGGTGGCTATGGTCCGCGCCTGACGGTCGTGCGCATGAACGCGCTTGATACCGTTTGGGGTGCAGATGATGCGGCTGCGATTGCTTTGATGGACTGCGATGCTGTTTTGTTGCCAAAGGTGAATGGCCCCGCTGATCTTGATGCGCTTGCGGCGCTGATCCCTGACAAACCGATTTGGGCGATGATTGAGACACCTATGGGTGTTTTGAATGCTGCTTCGATTGCAGCCCATCCGCGCATGGCTGGGTTTGTTTTGGGCACAAATGATCTGGCAAAGGATCTGAATTCACGTTCTCGCGTGGCGTTGATGACCGCATTGCAGATGTCTGTGTTGGCGGCCAAGGCTGCTGGGATTGTCGTGTTGGACGGTGTGTATAACGCGTTCAAGGACGACGACGGTTTGGCTGCTGAATGCGCCGAGGGCCGCGACATGGGGTTTGATGGTAAGACGTTGATTCACCCTGCGCAGATTGCGGTTTGCAATGCGACTTACGGCCCATCTGATACAGAGATTGATATGGCTAACCGCCAGATTACTGCGTTCGATGCTGCCGAGGCAGACGGGCAAGGCGTCGCAGTTGTAGACGGTAAGATCGTTGAGAACTTGCATATCGTCACTGCAAAGGCGACCTTGGCAAAAGCCGCGGCCATCGCCGCATTGGAGGCATCATGACACTTATAATTCTTGGACTGGTTTTGTGGACGTGTGTTCATGTCTGGAAACGGGTTGTGCCGGACCATCGCGCCGGCTTTGGCGCTCACGGCGCAGGGATCGTCGCTGCAGGCGCAGTTATTGCGATTATTCTGATGGCGATTGGATATCGTGGTGCTGAGGGCGTTGTGCTTTGGGACCGCACGAGTGGCCTGACGGGGATAAATAACCTGTTGATGTTGTTTGCGTTTTACCTGTTTGCCGCATCTGGTGCCAAGACCGCTATTACCAAGTTTATCCGTCATCCGCAGCTGACCGCAGTGATCGTTTGGTCCGGCGCGCATGTGCTGGTGAACGGTGATACTCCGTCGGTCCTGCTGTTTGGCGGCATGGCATTATGGGCCGCGCTAGAGATCGTTTTGATCAATGGTATCCAAGGTGCCCGCACGCCGTATCACGCGGTGCCGATCAAGAAAGAAGTCACCGCGATCATTGCGACGATCGTTGTGTTTATCGTTGTTGCGCTGATCCACATGGTGGTCGGCCCGAGCCCGTTTGGATAGCCTATGCTTGTTTACCGATTGATTACCGAGGACGACACGTCCAACTTTTGCCACCGTGTTACAGAGGCGATGTCCAAGGGCTGGGCGCTGCATGGCAGCCCGCAATATGCGTTTGATCAGGCCAATGGCGTGATGCGTTGTGCGCAGGCTGTTACCAAGCAAAGCGATGCTGAATATTCCCGTGAAATGAAGTTGGGCGCCGTTTAATGTCAAAGACGAATGCAGGTCGGTTTTTCGAAGATTACGCCGTTGGTGATGTGATCACCCATGCGGTTCCACGCACGATAAACATGGGCGAGCGCGCGCTATATCACGCGCTGTATCCCGCCCGTCATGCCTTGCATTCGTCGGATGTGTTTGCCCAAGATTGTGGTCTGCCGTGCAGCCCTATGGACGATCTGATCACGTTTCATACTGTTTTTGGCAAGACCGTGCCGGATGTATCTTTGAATGCTGTGGCCAACCTTGGCTATGCTGAGGGCCGCTGGATCGCGCCGCTTTGGGCCGGTGATACGGTCACGTCTTCATCTGAGGTGATTGGCGTTAAGCAAAATTCAAATGGCAAGACGGGCATTGTTTGGGTTCGCACCACGGGCCGCAACCAGCATGGCGACGTGTTGATGGAATTTGTCCGCTGGGTCATGGTGCGCCGCCGCGCTGACGGGCCTGCGCCGGCGCCTGTTGTGCCAGAGCTGTCTAAGGTGGTTGATGCCGCTGATCTGGTGATCCCGAAGGGGCTGGATTTCACTGGCTACGATTTTACCTTGGCCGGCGAGCCGCATCGTTGGGGTGATTACGGCGTCAGCGAAGTGATTGACCACGTTGACGGCGTCACTGTCGAAGAAGCCGAGCATATGATGGCCACGCGCCTGTGGCAGAACACGTCCAAAGTGCATTTTGATGCGACCAACCGCGCCGATGGTAAGCGCCTTATCTATGGCGGTCATGTGATTTCACTGGCCCGCGCACTGTCGTTCAATGGACTGGCCAACGCGCAGATGATTGTCGCGCTGAATGGTGGCGCACATGCGAACCCTTGTTTTTCGGGGGATACTGTGCGGGCTTGGACTGAGGTGCTGGATAAGGCCGAGGTCGATGCGCCGGGAGTTGGTGCCGTGCGTTTGCGGCTTGTTGCGACCAAGGGCAAAGCGGGTGATTTGCGCGGAGATGATGGAAAGTATTTGCCAGAGGTCCTGTTGGATCTGGATTATTGGGCGTTGATGCCGGTTTGATCCAAGTTTCCTTCAAAAACCGAACCTGCTGTGATCACAAATATTTTACGTGTGATCACAAGTGTAAATTTTTGCCCGTTTAGGTGAACTATTCATCATTTTGAAAGGGTAGCCTGCGTGACTCCGCAGAATATATCATGCACAAAGGTGCAAACCTGCGCAGACACGAAGGAACACCAATGGCTGATGTGAACCGCGGCAATCGCCCACTTTCACCACATTTAACGATTTACCGCCCGCAATTGACGTCGATCACGTCGATCTTTGTGCGTCTGACTGGCAACGCGTTGCTGGTCGCTGCATTGATGATCGTTTGGTGGTTTGTTGCCGCCGCTGCTGGTCCCGAAGCATTTGCAACCGCTGACGGGGTCTTGCGCAGTTGGTTTGGCGATCTGGTGTTGTTCTTGTCGACATGGGCCGTTTGGTATCACATGTTCGGCGGCATTCGCCATTTGATCTGGGACATGGGCTATATGCTTGATGTCGCGAAATCTGAAACTGCCGGTTGGGTTATGATCATCGCATCCGTGCTGATGACCGTGCTGACCGTCGTTGTTGTATAAGGAGCATCTGACATGACATTTATGACAGATCGTAAGCGCGCGATTGGAACGGGGTCGGCCAAGTCCGGCACGTTGAGCCATTGGCACATGATGATCAGTTCGGTTGCGATGCTTTTGCTTTTGCCGATTTTCATCTTTCAGTTTGGCGCCATTTTGGGTGGATCTTATGAAGAGGTGGTTGCCTATTATAGCCGTCCGGTGCCTGCGACGATTGCGGCGTTGACGATGTTTGTAACGTTCTACCATTTCCGCAAGGGCGTGCAGACGTTGATTGAAGATTACGTACACGGCGTTGCCCGCAAGGTGCTGCTGATTGCGATGATCTGTTTGTCATATGGTGCTGCAGCGTTTGGCGTATTCGCCGTTCTGCGTATCGCGCTTTAATAATTTCGCCGGAGAAATAACAATGGCTGCTTATGAATATGAAACCCACACCTTTGACGCGATTGTCATTGGCGCTGGTGGCGCTGGTTTGCGCGCGACACTTGGTCTGGCTGAACAAGGTCTAAAGACCGCGTGTATCACCAAAGTTTTCCCGACCCGTTCCCACACGGTGGCTGCCCAAGGTGGCATCGCTGCATCCCTTGGTAACATGGGCCCTGATAGCTGGAAGTGGCATATGTATGACACGGTCAAAGGGTCTGACTGGCTTGGCGATACGGATGCGATGGAATACCTTGCCCGCGAAGCCCCCAAGGCGGTTTACGAGCTAGAGCATTACGGTGTTCCGTTTAGCCGTACCGAAGAGGGTAAGATTTATCAGCGCCCGTTTGGTGGTCATACAACTGAATTTGGCGAAGGCCCGCCTGTGCAGCGCACATGTGCCGCTGCCGACCGGACTGGTCACGCGATTTTGCATACGCTTTATGGGCAGTCGTTGAAGCAGAAGGCTGAATTCTATATTGAATATTTCGCCACTGATTTGATCATGTCCGAAGATGGTCAATGTCAGGGTGTTGTTGCATGGAAGCTGGACGACGGCACAATGCATGTGTTCAATGCCAAGACCACGGTGCTTGCCACTGGTGGTTACGGTCGTGCGTATTTCAGCGCCACATCTGCCCACACCTGTACGGGTGATGGCGGCGGCATGGTCGCCCGTCAGGGACTGCCGTTGCAGGACATGGAATTTGTGCAGTTTCACCCGACCGGCATTTACGGCGCTGGTTGCCTGATCACTGAAGGCGCGCGCGGCGAGGGTGGTTATCTGACCAACTCCGAAGGCGAACGTTTCATGGAACGTTATGCCCCAAATTACAAAGATTTGGCCCCACGCGATTATGTTTCGCGTTGTATGACGATGGAAATTCGTGAAGGCCGTGGTGTTGGCGCAGGTGGCGATCATATTCACTTGAACCTGAACCATTTGCCCGCAGAGGCGCTAAATCTGCGCCTGCCTGGTATTTCGGAAAGCGCGCGCATCTTTGCGGGTGTTGACGTTACCAAGGAGCCGATCCCTGTGTTGCCGACTGTGCACTATAACATGGGCGGTATTCCGACGAATTATCATGGTGAGGTTTTGAACCCCACCAAGAAAGATCCAAACGCAGTTGTTCCCGGCCTGATGGCCGTGGGCGAAGCGGGCTGTGCGTCTGTGCATGGTGCGAACCGTCTTGGGTCCAATAGCTTGATTGACCTTGTGGTGTTTGGCCGTGCAGCGGCGATTCAGGCGGGCAAGACAGTTGATCGTGACAGCGCAAACCCTGTGCTGAACCAATCATCAGTGGATGCTGCATTTGACCGTTTTGATGGGCTTCGTCATGCCAAAGGCGATGTTGGCACTGCTGAATTGCGCCTTGAAATGCAAAAGGCGATGCAAGCCGACGCGGCTGTGTTCCGTACCGATAAGACCCTAAAAGAGGGCGTCGAAAAGATGACGTCAGTTGCGTCCAAGATGGACGGTATTAAGGTCACTGACCGGTCGATGGTCTGGAATTCGGACCTGATGGAAACGCTTGAGCTGACCAATTTGATGCCAAACGCGATGGCCACGATTGTCGGCGCTGAGGCCCGCAAGGAAAGCCGTGGCGCACATGCTCACGAAGATTACGCGACCCGCGACGATGAAAACTGGCGTGTGCACACGATTGCGAATGTCGATGGCACCAAGGTAGATTTGTCGTACCGCCCTGTGATTACCAAGGCGCTGACCACTGAAAAAGAAGGCGGCATCAACACCAAGCAGTTTGCACCTAAAGAGCGCACATTCTGATGTTGGGCCGGATTTCATCAGTTGTTGCTGCCTGTGCGCTTGCGGCCTGCTCTACGCAGGTGGCAGCCGTAAACACGCAAGCAGAGCAGATGGAATTTGCGTTGCTTGAATGTAAGGCTCAGCTGGGATTGCCCGGACAGACGCAAACCCAAGTAACATTCGATGGCGGTGTGCCAGTTGCACGGGTGGTCCCGTTTGATCTGATCACGGCGCAAGATGCGGCACGGATTAATGCATGTGCCGACGGTTCTGCGACGCTGAACGGTGGTCTGCAGGTTGTACCGATGCCGGACGCCGCATTTGTTACGCCAGCGGTTGTGCCCGTGACTTACACGTCCGGTGGCGGTTGCCCGCCTGGCCGGTCTGGTCTTTATGGTGGGACATCCTACTGCTTTGGAGGGGCGAACTGATGCGATTTTTAGTGCCGATATTGATGCTCGCTGGGGTCGCGTCGTGCGGTCCGGTGAACCCTGAATTGGCGGCCCAACAGTGCGAAACCCGCGCCCGCGCCGCCCAAGGCCCAACCGGTGAGATTGCGTTTGGTGTGAACAGTAACACCGGGGCATTTACCAATGCAAAGATTGGGGTCAGCAGTGATTTTCTGCAAGGCCGCGACCCTGCACAGGTTTATGACGCCTGTGTCCTACAATTGACGGGTGAATTGCCGATCCGCCCACCTGTTTTAAGAACCCGATAAGCCAAAGGGGGTGCGCCCCCAAAGGAGAGACGAGAATGGTAGAACTGACGCTTCCAAAGAACAGCCGCATGGTGACGGGCAAGACTTGGCCTAAACCGGCTGGCGCCACTAATCTGCGCAAAGTGCAGGTCTATCGTTGGACCCCTGACGACGACAAGAACCCTGCGTTGGATACGTATTTCGTGGATATGGACAGCTGCGGCCCGATGGTTCTGGACGCGCTGATCAAGATCAAGAACGAGATTGATCCGACGCTGACATTCCGCCGTTCGTGCCGTGAAGGTATCTGTGGGTCGTGTGCAATGAACATCGACGGCATCAACACGTTGGCGTGCATTTACGGCATGGACGAGGTGTCTGGCGATGTGAAGATTTATCCGCTGCCGCATATGCCTGTTGTGCGCGATTTGATCCCTGATCTGACCCATTTCTATGCCCAGCACGCAAGTGTCATGCCGTGGCTTGAGACAAAGTCGAACACCCCTGCCAAAGAGTGGAAACAGTCCATCGAGGACCGTGAAAAGCTGGATGGTTTGTATGAATGTGTGATGTGTGCGTGTTGTTCCACATCGTGCCCATCGTATTGGTGGAATGGCGATAAGTACCTCGGCCCAGCTGCGTTGTTGCACGCTTACCGCTGGATCGTGGATAGCCGCGATGAAGCAACAGGCGAGCGGTTGGACGAGCTGGATGATCCGTTCAAGCTGTACCGTTGCCACACGATTATGAACTGCGCCAAGACGTGTCCTAAGGGCTTGAACCCTGCCAAGGCGATTGCGTCGATCAAGAAAAAGATGGTTGAGCGTATTATTTAAAATCCTGCCTAACATGAATTTTCGCCGTCCCTATCGGGGCGGCGTTTTTGTTTGTGGCGCAGATATTTGAAACTCAAAATAGGGTTTTGTTTTCTGCCGCGATGGGGTTTGCTGATGCCATGATGAATGAACCCAAAGATGCCGATGCCCGCCGCGCTGTTGAACCCGTGATTTGTTATCCGGCTGAGACGTTGCCAAGCCCAGATTTACGCCTTTACAACGCGGCCCGTGCTGGCGCGGAGTTGGTGAATGAGGTGCTTGTGTCGCCGCGTGAAGCCGCCGCGATTGAAGTCCCAGCAGGGCATTTCTTGCGTATGCAGTCCGTGGATGGTCCGCAAGTTGGCGACCTAAACTTGTTTGCGGCGGCTGATTTGGCAGAGCGGTTTTATTCGGGAAAAACCCGCGCACTGCACGGCACCCACATCACCACGGGCGATCGCATGTGGTCGTGTTTTCCGTATTTGCGCCCGATGGCGACAGTTGTGGTTGATACGCTGAACTGGTACGGAATCGATGCATTCGGTGGGTCTGTGCATGATGTTATTGGCACACGCTGCGATCCGTATACGGGGCGTTTGCTGTCTGGCGACGACTATCATCATTGCTGTCATTCCAACCTGACACGGGCTTTGGCGGATCATACCGGTTTGTCGCTGTATGAGGCTGAGGCGCATGTGCATGATGTCATGAACCTGTTCATGTGCACCGGATTCACCCGCGATACGGGGCAATATTTTATGAAGGCCAGTCCTGTGCGACCAGATGATCATCTGGAATTATTCGCTGAAATTGATTTGCTGGCAGTGCTAAGCGCGTGCCCTGGTGGCGATTGCAGCACGGTGCATTCCAGCGATACGGCGGCGTGTTATCCGCTGTTGATGCAGGTTTACGCCCCTGCCGCTGGTGCGTTGGATGGTTGGGTGCGCCCGCAGGTCAATGCCTACAGCCGCACCCATGGTCGTTAGGTCGGGAACGCGGCGGCGAGAGCTATTTCGACCATCTCGCCAAAGCTGCTTTCGCGGTCTTGCGCAGGAAGCGCTTCGTGCGTGATCAGATGGTCGGACACTGTCAGGACGGCCAAGGCACGTCGTTTGTGACGGTGCGCGAGGTTGTAAAGCTCGGCTGCTTCCATCTCGACGCCCAAGATCCCGTGCCGGACCATCAGTTCGTTCAGGTCGGGCCGCTCGTCATAGAACACATCTGCGGAATAAATGCCGCCGACATGGGTGGTGGCGCCTTTTGCAGTGGCCGCCGCGTGCGCTGCAGATAGCAGCCCGTAATCGGCGCAGGGCGAAAAGTTCAGTTCTTTGAAAATGCCGCGCGACGGGGTTGAGATGTTGCTGGCCGTCATCGCCAAGATTACATCGCGGATGCCAACGTGGTTTTGCATGCCGCCACACGACCCGATCCGGATCAGGGTTTGTGCGTTGTATTCGGTGATCAGTTCATTGGCGTAGATCGACAGCGATGGCATGCCCATGCCGGACCCTTGGATCGTGACCGGATTGCCGTGCCATGTGCCAGTGTAACCGAGCATACCGCGGACCTCGTTTACCAAGCGTGCATCATCAAGATATGTCTCGGCTGCCCATTTGGCGCGGTAAGGGTCGCCGGGCATGAGAACGGTGGGCGCGATGTCGCCGGATTTTGCGCCAATGTGGATGGTCATGTGTGGAATCCTTTTGTTGATCCAGATAGTCTAGGGTGAAACATGCCCAGTGAGGAGGGGAAAATGCGCCAATTTATTATGATAGCCGCCCTTGTATTTGGCATGCCTGCGATGGCCCAAGATGTGGCCGAACTGGTCGTGGCCAAAGAGGTGTTGACCCGTTTGCAGCCCCTGTCGTTTGAAAAGCGCCGCGAATACTGTGGGTATATTGGGTATAACGCCGATGGCATCTTGATTGCTACAAAGCCTGTGGCAGGGGATCAGGCGTCATGTGGTGCCCCATTTCCCCGCGATATAGCCGTGACCGCATCCTATCATACGCATGGCGATTTTGACGCGGGCTACTTTAATGAAATCCCAAGCGATGTGGATATGGAAGGCGACGCCGAATTTTACATGAACGGATATGTGTCCACTCCAGGTGGCCGTATGTGGTTTATTGATAGTCGGCTACTAACCGCCTATCAAGTATGTGGTATTGGGTGTTTACCCACGGCTCCGGGGTTTCAAAAAGGCAAAGATGGTAATATCGCAGACGTCTATGAATATGACGCATTACGCGAGAAATTGGGAAACTAGATGAAACATCTTTTCATTGCTGTGGCGGTTTTGGCCCCTGCGATTGTGAACGCGCAGCAGACGTCTGAAGTGACTTTAGTATCGTCGATTTTTGAAGAATTGCAGCCAGTTTCGTTCGCCCAGAATGTCGAATATTGCGGGTATGTCGGATTCAATACGGATGGGCAGTTGATTGCTTCTAAGCCGACCCGTGGCGATGAAGGCAGCTGTTTGGCCGATGATCCGCATTATATTGAGGTGATTACTGCATCCTATCACACCCACGGCGGGCATTCTCTGGATTACTTTAACGAGGTGCCGAGCGGTGAAGATATGGAAGGTGACGCCGATGAAGGGATCGATGGTTACGTCGCCACACCCGGCGGGCGTCTATGGTATATTGATAGTGTGGATATGATAGCGTCCCAAATATGTGGCATTGGGTGCTTGCCCGCTGATCCAGCATTTGTTGAAGGCGCAGATGGTATCATCGCAGAAAGCTATTCCTACGATGAACTGGTGATCCGGCTGGACGAGTAGTTATTCGGCGGCAATTTCGCGCGGGTCCACCAGTGTGATGATGTCGCCCATGATTTTATTCAATTCAAAATCTTTGGGCGTGTAGACCGCCGCGACGCCAATGTCGCGCAGCATCTGTGCGTCATCTTCAGGGATGATCCCGCCCGCGATAACGGGGATATGGCTGAGATTTGCATCTTTGAGCCGCGCGATCACGTCCTTGATCAACGGGATATGCGACCCAGACAGGATCGAAAGACCGATGACATGCGCGTCGTCGTTGGCTGCTGCATTGACGATTTCTTCGGGCGTGAGCCTGATCCCTTCGTAGGCGATATCCATGCCGCAGTCGCGGGCGCGCGCCGCGATTTGTTCGGCGCCGTTGGAATGTCCGTCGAGGCCCGGTTTGCCGACAAGGAATTTCAGACGGCGGCCAAGCGCGTGGCTGACCAAATCGACTTGTTCGCGTAGCTCATCAAGTCCTTCGGTTCGGTTGGACGGGTTTTTGCTTACGCCTGTTGGTGCGCGGTATTCGCCAAATGCGGCGCGGATCACGTCCGACCATTCGCCTGTTGTGGCCCCTGCACGTGCGCAAGCGATGGACGGGATCATGATGTTTGTGCCGTCTTTTGCCGCCGCGCGCAGTGCTGCCAGTGCATTGGTTACGGCTGCGTTGTCGCGGGATTTTTTCCATGCGCTGAGACGGCCCAACTGGTCTGCTTCGGCTTTTGGATCGGCGACCATGATCGCGTCGTCGCCTGCTGTTAATGGCGATGGTTCGCCCGCCTGCCATTTGTTGACACCGAC
The DNA here is from genome assembly GCA_913061335.1 of uncultured Loktanella sp. GTDB lineage: Bacteria > Pseudomonadota > Alphaproteobacteria > Rhodobacterales > Rhodobacteraceae > Yoonia. Next base: position 418 of record CAJXTP010000080.1, on the reverse strand, counting down.
AACGGTTGTTGTGCCGTCCTCGATGGCTGCGATGCGGGCTCCGTTGGATTCGACCAACCGCCCCTTCATATAGGCGATGGCTTTGACTGCGCCGCCCATGCCGTCGATTTGGGCGAGTTCCGCGCGCGCGCCTTCTTTTAGGGCGTTCACTTTGCGGTCGATGGCAGGGTTGCCGTCGAACAGGTCGTCAAACTCCAGCAGGTCGGTCTCGTAGGCCATGATCTGCTGCATCCGCATCGACCATTGCTGGTCCCACGGGCGCGGCAGGCCAAGCGCTTCGTTCCACGCGGGCAGCTGCACGGCGCGGGCGCGGGCGTTCTTTGACAGGGTCACCGCCAGCATTTCGATCAGGATGCGGTAGACGTTGTTTTCGGGTTGCTGTTCGGTCAGCCCAAGCGAATTGACCTGCACCCCATAG
>CAJXTP010000079.1 GCA_913061335.1 uncultured Loktanella sp. | reverse complement strand
GGACGAATACCAAGCGATTGTATCCTTGCGCGACGAAGGATCAGAACAACACATGGTAGCCTATGAAGGCATGATGATGTCACCTTCATAACGGTCCGAATGGGCGTCATTCAGCTTACTGCGTGACGCCCATTCCCCCCCATAAACAGGAGGCGGGGCCTCTTGATTTATTCCCAACATCGCTGCCCATTTCCCTAAGGAAATTGAATCAGTGATCAGGTCCTAGATCAAAAAGAGTCTTCACAGAATGCGCCCCTATTGAACGTTTTGTACTGCAATGTCAGCCATCTTCAAAATCCCATCACGTGTGCTTGCAACAGCAATAAAGCGCGCGTTGTGGCAGAATTTGGCGCCTTTGACACCGCTCGCATCTTCGAGCGCTGTATCCGTCAGGCCAGCCCAAGCTGCCGGTAGATCGGCGCGTTGCTCGAAGGTATCATTTGACAGTTTGATGCCATTGAGGGTCCAGTCATCGCCACGCGGGTGGATCACGAACAGCATATGGTCGGCCTCTGCCTGATCCAGCGCAGTGCGGTAGGGCATGCCCATGGGAAGCTCGAGTATGGGCGAAGTTCCTGCCTTGGAAATTGCCTCGATTACGATGCCCTGCGCCCTGTTTTTTGCTGCGAGGTTAAGGATTTGAGCTTCAACAAAGCTCCGTGCAATAGGCAAGGCTTTCATGAAGGCGTCGTCGTCAGCCGTTGGCGACGTGTCGTCAAATACTGGCTTCAAGCTTCCCAAAAGTGCGGGCAAAGTCAGGATCGACAGCGGCCCCGCAACAGACGGTTCCATTGCGCCGTTGTCCAGCAGGTCAATCGGCAGCACAAATTTGGTGTCAAACTTGGTATGGATTGCTGCGATGTCATCCGCAGGCACGTCCATCGATGCCAGATATGCCCGCCCATAATGCGCCCATATCAGGCCAAAAGAGCTAAACGGTTGGCCATCCTCGCGCAGCGGGCCAGGACGTTGGTGGTGGTCAAAGATTTGCGCATCGCCATCATAGGCGCCCCCGACGTCATAAATGATCTTATTGGCCGCCGGCGTAACCCATTGCCGATCCCGACTGCGGAGCAACACCGCCTGCGGGAACAGGCGCGTGAGCACGACAGAAGACAACAGTTCGTCCGCATGGAAGCCGCCAGAATGGGTGACAAGATGTGTGATGGTCATAGGCGCGCTCCAAAGGGTCGGTCGAATGGCAAGGGCAACCAGCTTGGCCGCCTTCAAAAGGATGTCACAAGTCGTTTGCCAAAGGTTTGCAACCAGATCAAGGTTTAGATTGTAGGAAAGCGAATGCAGTCAATCAGTGCCGTCACATTTTTTTTCGATCTTCGCCCGATCAAAGATTAAACTGCCGCTTACAAACCTTTGTTTGTCGGCTCTCCAAACGAGCATCTTGAGTTGATATCGATACCAAATGGAGGTGTGATCATCAGGGCGTTCCTTTGGATATTGTTAGTAAGCGAAAGTGGGATCGGCTGAGTAAGACGTCAGATTTGGACAGCACTCTCTAGTTTGCTTAACGGAACCGCTAATTTATTGGCTTCCTTAGGAAAATTCGAATGGCCCTTCCAGATTTGACACCTGAATATGATGGGTGATCAAAGATTGTTCATCCGTCCAGCAATGAAGCAGGTACGCAGGGTCCGCCAAAAGGAATTTGGAGTCAGACGCGTCCTTTAAATTCAAGGCAAGCTGCATCCCAATACTCGGCGCTGTCGTCACCATCGTTCCGCGCCAGCGCGTGTTGGTATGCAGATGCACGTGGCCACATAAGAACCGCTCGATGTTGGTGTACTCTGCGATCAAATCGCCAAGCGCATCAACACCAACAAACCCGTCTTGATCAGTTTCTGGCACCCCAAGTTTCAACGGCGGGTGATGCGCAAAAATTAACGTTGGTTGATCCGGTGCTTCATCAAGCCGCGCACGCAGCCAATCGCGTTGCGACGTGTCAAATTGCCCGCCCGGATAACCCGCGTGAAGCGTATCAAGCGCGATAATCCGCAACGCGTATCCTTCAATGACGTAGTCAACAAAACCTGCCTCACTCAGCCTGCAACGCGCGGGGCCAAACACGTCAGCCAATACCGCGCGATCATCATGATTGCCTGGAACAACAAACAACGGCATGGCAAGGCCCGCCAGAATTTCCACCGCCAGTTCCGCCTCAGTGACTGCAAAATTGTTCGTCACATCACCAGAAAGCAACACCACATCGGGCGTTGGGTCAAATGCATTGATGCTTTCGACGCAACGCCGCAGGTTGTCGGCCATTGGCGCAACACCGCAGGTCTTTTGCCCCCGCTCAGAAAGGTGAGTATCGCTTATTTGTGCAATCAGCATGGCAACTTTCAGTCGGTAAATTCGGCCACCATCAAAGGCGGCCGAATATATTAGTCCTCAGTGTCCAGATTGGTTGGCGCGAACACATTGTCAAACGCCCCGCTGCCGCCCTTCGGCGTTTCCGTTTCGGGCTCCGCGTCGTCCTCTGTCAGGTTGGTTGGCGCAAACACGCCGCCAAATGCCCCGCTGGGGGCGAGCGCCGGCTTATTTGGCGTACTCTCAGCAGGCTCCGATTGCTCTCTTAGGGCGCGCGTTTCATTGAGCACCTTAATACGCCGTTCTGTCTCAAGCATACGCGCTTCACGCACATCCGCTTTGCATACTTGCGGATCATGCTTACCGGCCGTGCCGATCATCACAATCACCACGCAAGCCAGCGCCACAAGACCGAAGGCCGCAGCATTTCCATGCATGAACGGCGGCAAAATGCCCTTCTTTACTGGCGTGACTTTACCCTGCGCGATTGCATCCTTGCGCTTGCGATTGTGATGCGTGGCTTCAAACACGAGGGCGGCGAAAACTGTCAGGACGATGACGATGAACGCAAGCGAGGAAATCGATGGATTGATCCCCAAACGCACCTTTTGCGCCAACACAGTGGTCAGCGTTTTGTAGTCGATGATCGTGAACGTCGTTGTGTTATAGTTTTCAAACGAGGCCAAGAATGCCAACACCGCTGCCGACGCTATTGCGGGGCGCATAAACGGCAAAAGGATCTTGCGAAACGCTTGCGTATGCGTTGCGCCAAGGTCGAGCGCGGCTTCAGTTAAACCAGTATCAAACCGCTGCAAACGCGCGACAAACACCAACATGGCGTAGGACGCAATAAACGTCGATTGCCCCAGAATGGTTAGGAATAACCCGTTGTGAAACAGCCCATACAAGGCCGTCTCGTCGCTGACACCCAAGAACGCGCCGACGCGGTCCCAGAACACCAATGTCGAAATACCAAGCACGACGCCGGGTATCAAAATCGGCGCAATGATCAGCGTATAATAAGTTGACCTCAAACGCGGCCAAACCTGCGTCAATACAATCGATGCAGCCAGACCCATTGAGACCGATAGGGTGACCGTGCCGATGCCGATAATAACACTGTAATAGATTCCGTCGCGAATGTGTTTGTCGCGCAAAAGCACATCAAACCATTCATAGGTAAAACAGGCCCACGGTGACACAGACGGGAATGAAGCCGAGTTGAACGCCGTGAGGCTCATCACCAGCAACGGACCTAAAAGATAGCTGAAAAAGATCAGCAGATACGCACCCAGTGCGATGCGAATAAGTGAATCCGACTTCATTTGCCAATGTCTCCCATGTTCACTTTAAAGAAGCGCATCACCGTCAAAACGATGACGATAGTCGAGACAAGAAGCACAATCGCATAGGCCGCGCCTTGCTGCCAATTTAGAGAGTCATTGAACCACTGATAGACCAATTGTGTGAACCACAGGCTGCTTGGTCCGCCAAGGATTTGCGGCGCAGCCAATGCGCCTGCTGACAGCATGAACACCATCGTCGCACCTGAAACGATGCCTGGTTTCGCATGAGGAATAACAATGCGGCGGTGAATGCGCATCCAGCTGGCACCCATATCGCGGGCCGCTTCAATCTGATTGCGATCCAAGCTTTCGATGACATTATACATCGGGAACAACATCAGCAGGATGTAGGCATAGCCAAGACCAGCATATAGCGCGATGTCTTTTCGGATAAAATCAATTGGCGCCTCAGTAAGATGCAAGAACATCAGCGTTTCGTTCAAAAGACCACTGTCCCCGAAAATGATCCGCAACGCGAAAGCACGTAGGATTTCGTTGATCCAATAGGGAATGATCAGCAGCACGACCAAAAGCCGCACAAAGCCGGACCCCTTTGATTGCCCTAGAAAATACGCCAGCGGATAGCATAGGAATATATTGAAGATCGTCACTAACATCGCGGCGATGATGGTGCGCACGAAAACCATGAGATCGACCGAGTTATAGGTTTGATGCGTGATGTCAGACCCATAGATAAGATGTTCATAATTGCTTAGTGTATAAACGTCCTTCGGCCCACCCTGTTCCGCAGGGGGCAGATTGAAACGGAACGAATAATCCAACATCGAAAGTTGCGGCAGGATGATCAGGAAGATCAACCAAAACCCGACAAGCCCGATCAAAAGACTGCCCATTACAGCGCCGTTGTTCTTAAAAAATTCCGACAGGAAGAATTTACTTTTCATTGCGCCCGCCCCTATTCCGAAGCTAGCTCGCCGGCTGGCATAGCAACGGCATTGTTAGCATTATAGTGCAGCGACAGAACTTCACCTCGATCAGAAATTTTGTCTTGCCCGCCATTGGGCACCGACATTTTTACCGATTTGCCGCCATCACCCTCTAGGAACACACTGAATGAATTGCCTTCAAACTCTTCGTTTATCACATTCGCCGAGATCGTGGTTTTGCTGCTTTTCTTGGCTGGGCCAAGCTGCAACGCCTCGGGCCGAATAAACATCATCGCATCGTCGCCAACGGCAAGCTTTCCAACCTGCGAAGGCGAGATACTCGACAACAAATCACCCGACCGGTTAGTACTGATCAGCGCCTCATTGCCTTTTATCTCTTTCACGCGACCGCGAAAGACATTGTTCTCACCGACAAACGACGCAACAAATGGCGTCGCGGGGTGGTCATAAATATTATGTCCTGTGTCGATCTGATCGATCACACCGGCTTTCATCACAGCGACATTGTCCGACATGGTTAATGCTTCGCCCTGATCGTGGGTGATATAGATGAACGTAATGCCGACACGTTGCTGGATTTCACGCAGCTCCGTGCGCATATGCTGGCGCAGCTTCAAATCAAGCGCGGACAGCGGCTCATCCAACAACAGAACATCTGGGTTTGCGCAAAGCGCGCGCGCAATCGCAACCCGTTGTTTTTGCCCGCCTGACAGCTCGCTGGGAAGCTTGTCGCCCTGCCCGTCGAGCGCGATCATATCGAGCAACTCGTCGGCACGCTTGCGCCGCTGCTTGGCACTGGCACCCGTGACTTCCATCGAGAATGAGATGTTTTCCCAGACCTTCATCAATGGAAAAAGCGCGAGGTTTTGGAAGATCAAAGCGGTTGGGCGTTTGTTCGGCCCGATCCCCGACATGTCCTTGCCACCGATCCGAATTTGGCCCTGACTTGGGTCCAGAAACCCGGAAACTGCACGTAGAATTGTCGTTTTCCCGCAGCCCGATGGCCCAAGGAATGAAAAGAAATCGCCGCCCTTGATGGCAACGTTTGCTTCTTTCACCGCGACAAAGTCGCCAAACCGAATCCAAATATCTTCCAGATCAACCGCAACGCCAGAACTCATTTTATTTCCCCGTTTGAAGGCATGTTCAGATTCTCTTTGGAACCCATTCATGGTCATTGTCATAGATTACCCGACCGCATTGACTGCGGTCGGGTAACGTTTTTAGTCTTAGCGTTATGCGCTTTGGAACTTGTTCACAAACTCAGTGCGAACATCCGCATACCATGGTGCTTCAGCAGGCCAAGCGTTGAGTTGAGCCAATGCATCACCCGGATAGGCTTCAGCAAAGTTCTTCGCATAAGCGTCACCAGCCAACGTGTCAGCGCCAAGGATTGGCGAGTTGTAGCCGTGCTTGTCAATCGCAGGGCCAGCATTGACCGGATCAAAGGCAAACTTGATCAGCTCATAGGCTTCATCAATGTTCTTGGCACCTTTGGTCAAGGCAAGTCCATCGACCCACGCCATCGCACCCTCAGCAGGTGCCTGATAAGTCACCGGCTCGCCAGCAGTCTTAAGGGCCAGTGGTGGACCATCCCAAGTCTGACCAACAACAACACCATCATTAAGAAGACCGTTCTTCTGGCTGTCCGCATCGTTCCAGATCAGCTTGAGGTTGTTTTTGCGGGCAATACACCAGTCAGTGATATGCGCCCACGTCTTGCGCATGTTTTCCTCAGATTCGTAAGCAGCCCAGACTGAACCAGGGTCCATCGCGCCAGACGCTTCCATGTACAGACCAGCACAAAGCATGCCGGAATGCGCGCGGATCATCGTCTTGCCCGCATTTTCTTCTGACCAAATTTCGCCATAGCTAGGTACGCCAGATGCATCTGCAGGCGCCCATTTATCAACGCGCCAAGCCATGCCCTCAGTGCCCCAAATATGCGGGATCCAAGTGTTGCCTTCGCCGCCAAAGTCCCAAGCATCTGGGCCAATTTGGGCCATCGCAGGGTTCGCGGCATCAATCGGAATTCGCGTCATGTCAAACGGCTGCAACAAGTCCAACGGGCCCCACTGAAGCGACCGGTTGTTGGTTGGGCCGATAAGGTCGGCACCAGATCCTTGTGACGCCTTCATCTTGTTGATCAACTCTTCGTTTGAGCCAATACCGATGTAGTTCACCTTGATACCGGACTCATCGGTGAACTTGGCAAGCATGTCCTCAGGCCAATAATCTGACCAGTCCATCAGGGTCAGCTCACCTGACGACGCAAATGCTGTTGTTACAAGTGCGGGGCTCGCTACGGCAGCGACACCTGCAATCGCACCAGATTTAAGAACGGCACGGCGGCTAAGCATATTTTTGGTACTCATATTATATTCCTCTAAGAGTTTTCGCTTGTTGGCGGTCATCAAAGGCCACCTGAATTAAGCATGAATGCGCTTCGTAACGCTGTGGCGACGTCCCATGCGTCGCCTATCCAAGATGATTTTGTACTGTTACAGTGCTGCAGCCTCCTCAATTTACCTAAACATAATTTTCAACATTCTTTAAAAGCGCTGATTTCCTAGAAAACCGAGCCATCTTTTTTCTCACTCGATTGTAAACTCCACACAATCTGCTGCCGCCTGCGAAATAATTTCGCCGATTGGCACCGCGATTCGGCGCTCTGGACGTGTATTCAGACGGCGCTGCCAGACTGGTCTGCCTTGCATCCGTGCGATCAATGTTCCCGAAACACGTTCACGCACACGCATCTGAATTTCGCTCATGCCGCCCGCGCCTTTGCTTGGGTAAATCACCTGTGGCATGGCGTACTTTATGCGCGCATCGCCAAGCAAAATCCGGAGCGGCTTAGCGTCATGGCTTGGCAGCTTTCCGGCCAGATCTTGCGCGACCCATGCACCCGTTTGGCGTCCCTCGGCCCAGCTTCGCCCTGCGGTCTCGACGGGGCGCAGAACATTACCCGTGGCAAAATATGCAGGGTCAGAGCACCGCCCCCATTGATCAACAACAGGGCCGCCCGTGGCAGGATCAACATCCAAATGCCCACATCTCGCCAGCGCCACCTCGGGCGTAAAGCTCCCTGTCAGAATGACGCCGTCACATTCAATGCGGCGCGTTTGCCCGTCAGTATTTGCAACAGTTACAGCCTGAACCACGGTATCACCTTCAATCTCGACAAGGCGCGTGTTGGTCAACAATTCTACTCCCCTCATACGCGGGTAGATAGCACTGGGCCACCGCGCCGTGGCGATTGCATCGGCCTCAATCATCGCAATAGGACGCACGCCCGCAGACTGGCAGGTCATCAATGCCGAAAATGCCACTAATTCGGTCCCTATGATAACAGGTCGGCGGAACGGGCGACGGTGCTTCAAGTAAATCATCGATTGCAGCGCGCCGGTATTCACCACCCCTTGCACTCTTGCCCCTGAAATCAGCCTTGCCGATCTTGGTGTCTCGCGCACGCCGGTCGCATAGATCACACGGCGCGGGGTGATTTCGAAAACCCCTTCGGGCGTCGAAAGACGCAGCAAGCCATCACCGTGAATGCTTGTGACAGTGATAGAAACATGAATTTCGACACCCGCATTTCGCGCACTCGCGACAAGGCGGGCAGCATATTCAGGGCCCTTCAGAATACGGCCAAATTCTCGCAGCCCATAAGGCGGGTGATTACAATGGCGTGGAATGCCGCCTGCTTGCGGCTCGCGCTCCAATACCGCAACGCGGCCTACCCCAGCCTGTTTTAAAGCAATCGCTGCGGCCAATCCAGACGGGCCCGCGCCAATAACAGCGACATCAATCGGAATGCCATTATCAATCATGCGCAAATCTTTCGCTCATGGCTTGCGCGAACTTGCCATCCGTTAATTCAGCCACCTGTGCCGCGCAATAAAATCCTTGGCAGCGGCCCATCATCGCGCGGGTTTGCCGCTTTAATCCACCCAAAGATCGTGCCGCCAATGGGCCCACTAACGCCGCTTCAATCTCGCGGCGGGTGACCAATTCACAATGGCAAACAATCTCGCCGTGTCCACCGCGTTGCCAATCGCGCGCGCCTGTTTGCGCCAGCACATTCGCTTGCGGCGTCACTGGTTTCGCAATGGGCTGATGCTCTGCGCCAAATTTCTCGTACAGACCAAAAACATGCCGCGCGATCCCCAGCGCAGCACTTAATCCTGTCGACCGGATTCCCCCGACCGTGATCCAGTTTTTGTCCTGAGCCGCCTCAATGCGGTATTCTTTGCGTTCCGTCGCTGGCCGCAGCCCCGCATAAACCGCTGTCACAGGCATCTGAGCAAGCGCAGGTAATTTATCTACGCCTTCAGCAATCAACGCGTTCAGCGACACTTCATCTGTCGTGGCGTCTGTACGGCTTTGCTGGTCCTCAGCCGTTGGGCCGACCACAAGATTGCCAAACACTGTCCCAAACAGCACAACGCCTTTGGTTTTTTCTGTTGGTACCGGAAGGATAACAGAGCTCACCAGCCCGCAGGCCGCCTTGTCAAACACCACAAACTGCCCCTTGCGCGGGATGATCTGAAACTGCGCCTGGCCAAGAACATCGCGATCCAGAATATCGCCGTAAAGTCCTGCACAATTTATCACCGCGCGGCTGCGCAGCGTGCCATTCCCAGACCAAAGATCCCAGACGTGCCCGTCAAAATCTCCGCCAGTGATGTGACAGGATAAAAACACCTCGGCCCCATTTTCCAACGCTTGGTGCAGATAAACATAAGGCGCGGACCAAGGATCAATGATGCTCTCTTGCGGTACATTTACCGCGCCCATCGCGTTGGCGCTCAAATTCGGCTCGGCGGCTTTTAACGATTTTGCGTCAACAAAATGGGCATCAACGATGCCATTCTCATGCGCCTGCGCTTCAATTCCGGCCAGCGCGTCCATCTGCTCTGGTGTCCACGCCACAACAAACGCGCCTGACTTTTGCTGAACCAAACCCAATTCGCTGCGAATATCTTCGTATTCTCGAAACCCTTGGCGAATGCATTCTAGCTCAAGCGACCCTTGCGGTGCATCAAATCCGGTATGAAGGATCGCGCTATTTGCTTTACTCGCCCCATCAAGAATGTCGCTGGCCTTTTCCACAATCGCAACTTTAGCGCCCTCAAGAACGAACCGCCGCGCAACCGCGCACCCCACCACACCTGCACCGATCACCACCACATCAAACAGGTCGTCCGACAGCATATTCTTGCTTTGACGTGAAGATTTAGGTTGGGGATTCGGCATTAATGGACCTATATTGGGAATATTATGACTGAATTGGTAGTCGTTTTGACTAACTCGGTCAACATGGTGACTTAAATGAAGATGATGCAGCGCCAAAGCAAGCTAATCGAAATTGTGCGACGTCAGGGAAAAGCCTCCGTCGATGACCTTGCCACGCTATTGAATGCCTCGCGCGAAACCATTCGACGCGACCTGACACTTCTCTCAGAAACCGGTAAAATCCTAAAAGTTCACGGCGGTGCACGGATGCCGCGCATCTTGGGCGAAGGACCGTTCAAGCAGCGGCTATCTGAAAATGTCGATGAAAAAATGAAGATCGCCCAAAGCGCGGCATCTCTGTTTCAACCGGGTGAAACCTTGTTCGTCGACACAGGGTCAACCACCCTGCTTTTTGTTGAGGCGTTGGCTAATATCAAAGACCTGACCATCGTCACCAATTCAACCGAAATCGCCCGCACCTTTGCGACCAACAACCCATCCAGCCGCGTTTTCGTTCTGGGCGGAGAGTTCAGCGCAGGCAACAGCCAGACCATCGGCGTGATGGCCGCGACGCAAGTCCGCGCGTTCAGGGCGCACCATGCGGTCCTCACTATCGGTGCTTTGGACATCCGCAGTGGAGCGATGGATTACAACATCGACGAGGCGCAAATCGCCCGCGCAATGATCGCGCAATCTGAATCCGTCACGGTCCTCGCAGATTCCTCAAAACTAGGAACCTTGGCCTCGTTTGAGGTCTGCCCACTGTCGTCAATTGATCGACTTGTTACAGACCAAACACCGCCAGACAACATCCTTCACGCGATTGAGGCCGCTGGCGTCAAAGTCATTCTGCCAAACCGATGAAGCGCCAAACGGCTAAGGAATGCGGCAGGGACAGCAGCCGTCTTGTCGTGTAGCCTAAACTCATTAACCAACAAACAGGCGGCCATCGAAGTATAGTTTCGATAGCGCGTCGGACCTAAAGCGATCCTAATCTTTGGTTCAAAAATTCTAACAACCCATGTGCGAGGCCACGATGAGCAATCAAGAATTTGAGGCAAGACGCAGCAATGCCGTCGCCCGAGCGATAGCCTTTTCTGCGACGTTTGTTGCAGATCGCGCCGAAAACGCAGAAGTCTGGGATGTTGAAGGCAAACGATACATCGATTTTTGCGGCGGTATCGGCTGTCAGAATGTTGGCCATCGCAATGCCCATGTGGTGGCCGCGATCAAGGATCAACTTGATCACCTTACCCACACGTGTTTTCAGGTCACGCCGTATAAATCTTATATCGAACTCGCAGAGCGGTTGAATGCGCTGCTGCCCGGGAATTTCCCAAAAAAATCCTTGTTCTTTTCATCCGGTGGAGAGGCGGTCGAAAACGCGATCAAGATTGCACGGTATTATACGCGCCGTCCGGCATTGATCACCTTCACAAACGGTTATCACGGGCGGTCTTATAT
>CAJXTP010000078.1 GCA_913061335.1 uncultured Loktanella sp. | reverse complement strand
GGTTTGGACCGTGGCAAACAGCTTGCGACGATGCTAGCCAATTGCAACGTGGTCGTCAGTGGACGCGCCGCAACAATCGCCTTGGCGATGCGCCGTGATGCGCGTTCTTCACCGTACAAGAAGATGATCGACGCGATGTCGGCCTCGTCTTCGTCATTGCAGATGTCGGCGGCAGATTTACCGGTTTGCGACATGCGCATATCAAGCGGCCCGTCACGCATGAACGAAAATCCACGCTCTGCTATGTCTAGCTGCATCGACGACACGCCAAGGTCGAGGACAACGCCGTCAAGGTCGGACGCATATTCATCAAGCTTGGAAAACGTGCCTTCGACGCAGTCTATCTTGTCGCCAAAACCGGAAATCCAGTCGGCGGCCATTTCAAACGCAAGCGGATCACGGTCGACGCCGATGACTTTATCAGCCCCAGCCGTCAGCAATTCACGGGTGTAGCCACCATTGCCGAACGTGCCATCAAGCCAAACGCCTGTCACAGGGGCCACCGCCGCGATAATCGGACGGATCAGAACGGGAATATGTGGGGATGTCGGTGTGGCAGCAGACATCGTGTCCTCCTTTGCTTCGCCCAAAAGCGAAAGCGGGCTATGCTTCGCCCAAAAGCGAAAGCGGGTCAAAACCATCGCCTTGGCTATCAAGCCACGACGTCATATCTTCGACAACCGTCTCGGTGAATGTCTCGGATTTCCAAATTTCAAAGTGATCGCCGACGCCGCGGAAATACAGCTCGCCATCCTTCAGGCCCAACTTTTCGCGCTGGCGGATCGGCATGACCGTGCGCCCATCTTTGTCGATCTCCATGCGCATGGATTGACCGATATAGAGGTGCGAAAGTTTCTTTTTCGCGTCAGAGCCTTTTGGCAGCGCGTTGATCATATCGACCAATTTGCCAAATTCTTCGACTGTATAGACGTGCAGTTCCTTTTTAAGGTGGTCGCCATAAAGAAGATACATGCGGGGGTTCAGGCCGTCGGTCCAATCGGGATCTTGGGATTCGAGTACGCGACGAAAATCAGCAGGGATCGACATGCGCCCCTTACCGTCCACCTTTTGGGTGTGTTCGCCTGTAAAACTCAGAACCACTGTCCACTTGGCCTTTCTTAGCCGCGACGCCACATGACGCCGTTAAATTCTTGCCCTCAAAACGAAAAAGGGCGGATTGAAGAAGCTGCCACTACTCAATCCGCCGCTTTCGTCCCGTCTCCGGGTATGTCCAGCTGCGCGCGCCACCTGGGGGGATGTCTGCTCGCTCGCGCGCCGGATCTGTCGTTGGTAAAAACGAGGCCTGTATGAAACCTGCATTTTGCCGTGGGGTTCTTTGTCGCCCCTTGTTGTCATGTTCTCGTCGTTACCTGTGCATCCTTAGTGCCCGATACGCAGCCACCGATCAACAACTTTTTGGGAATTCATGGTACAAGATGGTGTTTTACAGGGTTATCCACAACCACATCTTGTGTTGAAGCGTCAAAATTGGCCCCTGATACTGTATCCAATCACGAAACAGTCACTACATGTTGTAAATATTGAGTTGAAACCACATGGTTCCAGAAAATCCCAAAAAACTTATCCACAGGCAGCAAAGGGCTGGGACAAAATAGGAACATCAAAAGTGTGGCGTCAGATGCGTCCCGAATCGCAGAATCCGCACCCCAATTCAAATGTGATTCCAGATATTCCCAGTCGGATCAGTCAGCCAACCATTTATACATGACCTGTGCGTCGACCATGCCCAATGCGGGGTGATCAAATGCGTTTGGCAACGTGCCGACAGTATCAAAACCCAATTTGTGCCAAAGCCGGATTGCGCCCGCGTTTGACGTCAGTACAAAATTGAACTGCATGGCACGGTAGCCCAGCGCGCGGGCTTGGGTCTGGGACGCAGCGCACATCGCGGTCGCCACCCCCCGCCCCTGCACGCCAACAACATAGCCGCAGTTGCACACATGCGCGCCGCCGCCTTGTTGGTTTGTCTTTATATAGTAGGTGCCGATGATCTGGCCTGCGTCCACAGCGACATAGCAGGCCGCAGGCTGATCCATCCAATACGACAGCGCCGCATCCTTTGATATATCAAGGTCAACAGCATAGGTATCGCCCGCACGAAACACAGGCTGCAATAGGTCCCAGACGGCATCTGCATCGCTGCGGGTTGCCGTCCGGATTTGCATTTAGGCCATGCCACCGTCAATGAACCGCCGCGCCATCGCGCGGTAGGCATCTGCCATCGGGCCGCTCCCTGCCGCAATCGGTGTACCCGCATCGCCCGCGAGCCGTGTATCAAGATCAATCGGCAAGGACCCAAGGAATGGGATGCCAAAGCGTTCGGCGTCAGCAGCAACGCCGCCATGACCAAAGATATGCGCCTCGTGCCCACATTCGGGACATATATATGTAGACATGTTTTCGATCATGCCCAGCACGGGGGTTTTCAGCGTGTTGAACATATCAAGCGCCTTGCGGGCATCCAATAGCGCCACGTCCTGTGGTGTAGACACAACAATCGCGCCAGTCAGTTCGGTTTTCTGGCAAAGGGTCAGTTGCACATCACCAGTGCCGGGCGGCAGATCAACGATCAGCACGTCCAGTTCGCCCCATTCGACTTGACCTAGCATTTGCTGCAAGGCGCCCATCAACATCGGGCCACGCCAAACAATCGCCTTATCAGGGTCCATCATCAGACCAATCGACATCATCGTAACGCCGTGGGCTTTTAGCGGAATAATCGTTTTGCCGTCAGGCGACGCGGGGCGTTTGCTGACACCCATCATGCGCGGCTGGCTTGGGCCATAAATATCGGCATCAAGCAGACCGACGCGGCGGCCTTCACGGGCCAAGGCCACGGCAAGGTTCGACGACACGGTTGATTTACCAACGCCGCCCTTACCAGAGCCAATCGCCAAAATGCGATCAACGCCAGTGACCCTCGCAGGACCTGCTTGTGGCTTAGGATGACCGCCAATTTTAAGACTGGGTGCTTCCGGAGCCTTTGGCGCAGGACCGTGCGCGGTCAGAACAACCGATACCGACGTGATACCGTCCAGTGCTTTTACGGCGGCCTCGGCGGCCTGACGCTGTGGTTCCATCTTGGCAGCCATACCCGCATCGGGGGCTTCAATCACAAACCGCACCGCGCCCGTATCAACGCCCAGCGCGCGGATCATATCGCGGCTGACCAAGTTGCCACCATCGGGCAAATCGAGCTTCGCCAACGCGCCTAGAATGTCGTCTTTTGTTATCGCCATGATCCGTCGTCCCAATTCATATCGTGCCTATTTTCATAGCTACATGTCGCAGGTTTGGCCGAAATCGCAAGCAGGCAAACTGGTCGACCCAATTAACCAACATTTCCATGACGTTAGGGCAGGCTTATCTATGCATTTGCTGCATAGCGGCATTGATGAATTGTGGATTGTGCAGGTGCAGCATTGTCATACATATTGATCACAACAGAACGCGGAATACGCCGCATACGTCGCAAGACACATTAAGAAAGATAGCATCATGGCTTTTATCACAGAGACACGCACATACGGCATCACATTGGCACAGCGCTTTGCAACATTGCGCGCAAATTTCGCCGCGGCCCGCGCCCAGCGCAAAATTTACACCACAACAGTTGTTGAGCTGGAAAACCTGTCGAACCGCGAACTTGCAGACCTTGGTTTGAACCGGTCGTCCATCAAGTCCATCGCATTCGAAGCTGCATACGGCAACTAATTAACTAATTTGATGCACACTCCTCCCTGTTTAAGTGCATCAAGTCTGACCCTTAGCGTCCTCCTCCCTGTAGACGCCTAGGGTTATTGGAACGGCGGCGACATCCACCTCCTCCCGGGTGTCGCCCCACCAACCAGTTTCGGTCCTGCCACCTCCTCCCGGTGGCCCCGATGCAACCACGGCGGCAACTTACTCCTCCCGAGTGATCCGTTGTGAGGACGCGGCCCACGTCTTTCTCCTCCCGAGACGTATGTGGACCGCCGATCATTGAAAACGGTCATGCTCACCTCCTCCCGGGCATGGCCGTTTTTTTATGTTCAAAATTTCGTCAGCTATTTACGGCGGAAATGCGCGGCCCAGCCGTTCAATGATCACAACCCATAAAGGACCGTGATCATGCAGCTTTTTCCACATATATTTTTGGCACTTGTAGGCGGGCTTAGCCTTGCAGGGTTTCTGACATCGCAAACGCTGATTTAGGCGCGCATGTCTTTCGGCGATCCCATCACCATATAGCTGGTGATCGAGCGGACATGCGGCACGGTGCCCAAAACATCGGTATGAAACGCCTTGTAGGACGGCAAATCTGCAGCCTCGACCCGCAGGATATATTCGAACGCGCCCGCCACATTGTGACATTCGGCGACCTCTGGGGCGGCTTGCATCGCGTGCTCGAACCCTTCTTGCGCGGCTTTGGTATGCTCGGCCAAGCCGACGGCCACATACACCACATAGGCGCGCCCTGTTTGATCGGGGTCAAGCCGCGCGCGGTAACCTTTAATCACCCCGCTGCGTTCAAGCTCTTGCACGCGGCGCAAGCACGCAGACGGCGACAGCCCGACAGCCTCGGCCAGCAATAAATTACTCATACGACCGTCGCGCGACAACGCGCGCAATATTTTGGCGGATATTTGATCAATTTTGCTCATGGGTTGCACAAATAGCCGATTACCGCACAACTTGGCAATTCAATTGCGTCGAAACCCGTCTATAGTTGCGTCATGACATATACAGTTTTCATTTCACTGATCGGTTTCGCTTTTGCGTCATCGATCACGCCGGGCCCCAACAACCTGATGCTGATGGCGTCGGGCGCAAATTACGGCCTGCGCCGAACCATTCCACATATGCTGGGCATCAGTTTGGGGCACGCGTTTATGGTGTTCATGGTCGGCGTTCTGCTGTTGCAGATATTCGACACCTATCCGGTTTTGAAAACTGTGCTTAAGGTCGTCAGTGCGACCTATATGCTGTGGCTTGCTTGGAAAATCGCCAATGCGGTCCCGCCAGAGGCAAAATCGGTCGCGGGCAAGCCGTTCACATTCCTGCAAGCCGCCGCATTCCAATGGGTCAATCCCAAGGCATGGTTCATGGCTATCACCGCGATCAGCGCCTATGCGCCGCAATCAATGGGCGTCGCCGCAGGGGCCGCGATGGTCGCCGTGATCTTTTCATGCGTAAACCTGCCGTCGGTCACGGTTTGGGCATGGATGGGCGTGCAAGTCCGCCGGTTCTTAGGCTCTGCGGGGCGGCTGCGCGCGTTTAACATCACGATGGCTGTGCTGTTGGTCGCGTCACTTTACCCGATGCTGATGCATTAAAACGGCACATCATCGGCTTGATCGGCTGGGACGATAAAGCGGGCAACCACATGTTTTGAACCAGCTTTGTCAAACTCGATCACCAGCTTGTCGCCCTCGATTCCCATAACCTCGCCGTAGCCAAATTTTTGATGAAATACGCGGTCTGCAATCGAAAATGCGCTGACCGCCGTCATGTCGATTGTCACCGCAGGTCGGGCCACGCCGCGCTGCTGGCTGCGGCTTTGCAAACGCCGCCATCCGGGTGAATTATACACATTCGCGTCGGCTGCCTTTTGTTGCAGGTCAGACCCGTGGCTTTCTTGTACCGCCGGATTTGCGCTCGCGGCCATGCCAGCAGCGCCAAACCCGCCACCGTATAATCCAGGTGGGGTCAGCACATCGACATGGTCCTCGGGCAACTCGTCAATGAACCGCGACGGCATCGCCGATTGCCACTGGCCATACACGCGGCGGTTGGCCGCAAAGGAGATCGTGCAAATTTCTTCAGCCCGCGTGATGCCGACATAGGCCAGCCTGCGCTCTTCCTCGAGACCCTTTTGGCCGCTTTCATCCATCGACCGCTGCGACGGGAACAAGCCATCTTCCCAACCGGGTAAAAACACCGCCGGAAATTCAAGCCCCTTGGCCGCGTGCAGCGTCATAATCGACACTTTCTCGCCCTGCTCTGTGGTCTCATTGTCCATGATCAGGCTGACGTGTTCGAGGAACCCCTGCAGTGTGTCGTGATTTTCCAGCGACTTTACGAGTTCCTTGAGGTTTTCCAGCCGACCGGGGGCTTCGGGCGTTTTATCGTTCTGCCAAAACCCCGTATATCCGCTTTCATCAAGGATCGTTTCAGCCAGCGCCAAGTGATTAACATCGCTCAACGCGTCGCGGGTCATCTCATCATCCACAACAGAATCATCAGGAATAAATTGCAGCACCGGCCCCAACAGCTGCGCATGCCAGCGGTCTAATCCCTGCACCAACATGGTCAGTTCTTTTAAACCCTTACCGCCCAGCAGCTTGCCCTCGCAAACCATCCGCGCGCCCTCAATAAGGTTCACGCCATTGTCGCGCGCGGTGCGCTGAATGGTCTGCACCGCCTTTTCGCCAAGGCCCCGTTTGGGCGTGTTCACAATGCGTTCAAACGCCAGATCATCGTCCTGAGATACCGCCAGCCGGAAATACGCCATCGCATCGCGGATTTCTAAACGCTCGTAAAATCGCGGGCCGCCGATCACGCGGTACGGCAGGCCAATCGTCAGGAACCGATCCTCGAACGCGCGCATCTGATGCGATGCACGGACCAAAATCGCCATACTATCAAGGCCGACCTTATCCAAACCACGGGTGCCGCGCTGCAAGGCCTCGACCTCTTCACCGATCCAGCGCGCCTCTTCTTCGCCGTCCCAATGGCCGATCAGGCGGACCTTTTCGCCGTCTTCCTCGTCGGTAAACAACCTCTTGCCCAAGCGGCCCTTATTACCCTCGATCACGCCAGATGCAGCCGCCAGAATATGCGGCGTAGATCGGTAATTTTGTTCAAGCCGAACAACCACAGCGCCCGGGAAATCCGCCTCGAACCGTAAGATGTTGCCAACCTCGGCCCCGCGCCAGCCGTAAATCGACTGATCATCATCACCAACGCAACAGATGTTCTTATGTTTGGCCGCCAACAGGCGCAGCCATAAATATTGCGCGACGTTGGTATCTTGGTACTCGTCCACAAGGATGAATTTGAACCAGCGCTGATACTGTTCCAGCACATCCGCGTGCTTCTGAAAAATCGTCACCATATGCAGCAAAATATCGCCAAAATCGACGGCATTCAGTTCGCGCAGGCGGGTCTGGTATGCAGCGTAAAGCTCCACCCCGCGGTGATCAAACACCCCCCCATCTGCGGCGGGCACATTATCAGGCGTTAGCGCACGGTTTTTCCAGCCGTCAATGATCCCTGCCAACATGCGCGGCGGCCAGCGTTTTTCATCAATATCCGTCGCACGGATCAACTGCTTCATCAGACGGATTTGGTCGTCGGTATCTAAAATCGTAAAGCTCGACTTGAGACCGACCAATTCAGCGTGGCGGCGCAGCAACTTGGCACAAACCGAATGGAACGTCCCGAGCCAAGGCATGCCCTCAACCGCTTGCCCCATCATCGCGCCGACACGGTTCTTCATCTCGCGCGCCGCTTTATTGGTGAATGTCACCGCCAAAATTTGATGGGTTTGTGCATTGCCTGTCAGCAACAAATGACCAATGCGCGTGGTTAACGCCTTGGTCTTGCCGGTGCCAGCCCCTGCCAGCATCAACACTGGCCCATGCACGGCCTCAACCGCCTGGCGCTGCGCAGGGTTTAGCCCATCCAAATAGGGCGCGCCGCGGCCAGCCATGGCACGTTGCGACAATGGTACTGCGGCCTCAAAGGCATCATCTTCGGAATAATCATTCATGTCGGGCACCATAACCATATTCGCCGATGTGTAAAAGCCTTGTTCACACTCTGTTCCGCCCGCTTTTTCCGAGCCTAAATATGTCCGCCGGAGGCTCCAACCGGCGCAAGAATCAACTTCCCTCTGCACGGCGAACACCGTATCCCAGTGCACATGTCATTGCACAACACATACCCCGCCATATCCGACCTGAAATTACGCGCCCGCAAGCGTATCCCACATTTTGTATGGGAATACCTCGATAGCGCGACAGGGTCCGAGATCACCCAAGCGCGCAACCGGTCCAAGTTTGACGACATATTACTGAGCCCATCGATATTACACGGCGAGTTCACGCCTGACCTGACCACCAACTTCCTTGGGCGCGACTACCCAATGCCCGTGGGCATCGCACCCGTCGGCATGTCGGGCCTGATCTGGCCTGGTGCGGAACAAATGTTGGCGCGCACTGGTGCGGCGCAAGGCATTCCTTACACGATATCAACCGTGGCGACCCAAACACCTGAAGACGTCGCAGGCGACATTGGCGACCAAGGCTGGTTTCAGATCTATCCGCCACGCGACGCTGAAATTCGCGGCGATATGCTGAAACGCGCCCGTGACGCGGGTTTCCACACCCTTGTGATGACCGTCGATGTACCCGTCGCCTCTCGGCGCGAACGGCAAACACGCGGTGGGTTGCAACAACCGCCACGGCTGACACCGCGCTTGGCGATGCAAGCCGCACAGTGCCCCGCATGGCTTGCAGGTATCAGCAAAACCGGCATGCCGCGCATGAAGCTGATGGATAGCTACGCTGACCAAAAGACTGCTCTACCGTCCAATCAACACGTCGGCTATTTGTTGCGCACCTCGCCCGATTGGTCCTACGTCGAGAAATTGCGCGCTGAATGGGACGGACCGCTTATCGTCAAAGGCGTCAGCCTGCCCGCCGATGCCACAGCGCTTGAATCCAAGGGCGTTGACGCGCTTTGGATATCGAACCACGCGGGGCGTCAGTTTGATGGCGGACCTGCAACCATTGAACAGCTGCCGCTTGTGCGCGCCGCGACAACACTGCCGCTGATCATGGATAGCGGCATTGAGGGCGGGCTGGACGTCATTCGCGCGCTGGCGCTGGGGGCTGATTTCGTGATGCTTGGGCGGGCTTTTCATTACGGGCTTGGGGCGTTGGGTGAAAAAGGCGCCGCGCATGTGCTTGATATCCTGCGCCAAGACATGATCGCGAATATGGGGCAACTTGGCACCCCGCGCCTGAGTGATCTGAAAAACCGTTTGCGTTAACAAGTTGCGAAAGGCCGTGTTAGCGATAACATTTGTCGTACATAGCTGTTTACGTATGGCCCATTTTTGTGCAGAAATGCTGCAACTGCAAAATAGGGACCAAAACTCATGGCCGACTTCCAGAAAATCTTGATCGCAAACCGCGGTGAAATCGCAATTCGTGTCATGCGGGCTGCCAACGAGATGGGCAAAAAGACGGTCGCTGTTTTTGCAGAAGAGGACAAATTGGGTCTGCACCGGTTTAAGGCCGACGAGGCTTACCGGATTGGCGAGGGCATGGGCCCAGTGGCCGCCTATCTGTCAATCGCAGAAATCATCCGCGTCGCCAAAATGTCTGGGGCGGATGCTATCCACCCGGGCTATGGCCTTTTATCCGAAAACCCAGAATTCGTAGACGCTTGCACCGAGGCTGGCATCACATTCATCGGTCCCAAAGCTAAAACCATGCGCCAGCTTGGCGACAAAGCATCAGCGCGCGATGTCGCCGTGGAGGCAGGCGTGCCAGTCATTCCGGCCACTGGCGTGCTGGGCGATGACATGGATGCAATCAAACTTGAGGCCGCTGCTGTCGGTTATCCGTTGATGCTTAAGGCGTCATGGGGCGGCGGTGGGCGCGGCATGCGCGCGATCATGAACGAGGGCGAGCTGGAAGAAAAAGTCCGCGAAGGCCGCCGTGAAGCCGAATCTGCATTTGGCAACGGCGAGGGTTATCTTGAAAAGATGATCATGAAGGCCCGCCACGTCGAAGTTCAAATTTTGGGCGACAGCCACGGCGAGATTTATCACCTTTGGGAGCGTGACTGTTCAGTACAGCGCCGCAACCAAAAAGTCGTTGAACGCGCCCCTGCCCCATATCTTTCCGAAACCCAGCGCGAGCAAATCTGCCAGCTGGGCAAGAAAATCTGCCAGCATGTGAAATACGAATGTGCAGGCACCGTCGAATTCTTGATGGATATGGACACGGGCAAATTCTTTTTCATCGAAGTAAATCCGCGTGTTCAGGTTGAGCATACTGTGACGGAAGAGGTCACAGGCATCGACATCGTACGCGCTCAGATCCTGATCGCCGAGGGCAAATCTATCGTCGAGGCCACAGGCTGTGCGTCGCAATATGACGTCAAGCTTGATGGTCATGCGCTGCAATGCCGTGTCACCACCGAGGACCCGCAAAACAACTTTATCCCCGACTATGGCCGTATTCAGATGTACCGCTCTGCGACGGGTCCGGGTATCCGGCTTGATGGTGGCACCGCCTATTCGGGCGCTGTTATCACGCGTTTCTATGACAGTTTGTTGACCAAAGTGACCGCCCGCGCCCCGACCCCAGAAATGGCCATCGCCCGCATGGACCGTGCGTTGCGCGAATTCCGTATTCGCGGCGTCAGCACCAACATTGCGTTTGTGGAAAACCTGCTTAAGCATCCAACGTTTCTGAACAACGAATACCACACCAAATTCATCGACGAGACACCGGGTCTGTTTGATTTCAAGAAACGCCGTGACCGCGCCACTAAAATCCTGACGTATATCGCGGATATCACCGTGAACGGGCATCCTGAAACGGCTGGCCGCGTAAAACCCGCCGCTGACGTGAAATCACCCAAGCCACCGGTAAAGCCGACATCTGACGTGCCTGATGGCACCCGCCAGATCCTTGAACAGTCAGGCCCTGAGGGCGTGGCAAACTGGATGCGCGATCAGTCCCAATTGCTGATCACCGACACCACCATGCGCGACGGGCACCAGTCCCTGCTTGCGACACGGATGCGGTCGATCGACATGATCAATGTGGCCCCTGCTTATGCGACCAAAATGGACCAGCTGTTCAGCGTCGAATGCTGGGGCGGTGCGACGTTTGATGTGGCCTACCGGTTCTTGCAAGAATGCCCGTGGCAGCGCCTGCGCGACATCCGTGCGCGGATGCCAAATATCATGACGCAAATGCTTTTGCGTGCGTCAAACGGCGTTGGTTACACCAACTATCCTGACAATGTGGTGCAATCGTTTGTGGCCCAAGCCGCAGCATCCGGCGTCGACGTGTTCCGCGTGTTCGACAGCCTGAACTGGGTTGAAAACATGCGCGTGGCGATGGACGCTGTGGGTAAATCCGGCAAGGTTATCGAAGGCACGATCTGTTATACAGGCGACCTGCTTGATCCCGACCGCAGCAAATACGACCTGAAATACTATGTCGGCATGGCCAAAGAACTCGAGGCCGCAGGCGCACATGTGCT
>CAJXTP010000077.1 GCA_913061335.1 uncultured Loktanella sp. | reverse complement strand
TTAAACCACATGCTCCACCGCTTGTGCGGGCCCCCGTCAATTCCTTTGAGTTTTAATCTTGCGACCGTACTCCCCAGGCGGAATGCTTAATCCGTTAGGTGTGTCACCGAAGAGCAAGCTCCCCGACGACTGGCATTCATCGTTTACGGTGTGGACTACCAGGGTATCTAATCCTGTTTGCTCCCCACACTTTCGTACCTCAGCGTCAGTATCGAGCCAGTGAGCCGCCTTCGCCACTGGTGTTCCTCCAAATATCTACGAATTTCACCTCTACACTTGGAATTCCACTCACCTCTCTCGAACTCTAGACTGATAGTTTAGGAGGCAGTTCCAGGGTTGAGCCCTGGGATTTCACCCCCTACTTTCCAATCCGCCTACGTACGCTTTACGCCCAGTAATTCCGAACAACGCTAACCCCCTCCGTATTACCGCGGCTGCTGGCACGGAGTTAGCCGGGGTTTCTTTACCAGATACTGTCATTATCATCTCTGGCGAAAGAGCTTTACGATCCTAAGACCTTCGTCACTCACGCGGCATGGCTAGATCAGGCTTGCGCCCATTGTCTAAGATTCCCCACTGCTGCCTCCCGTAGGAGTCTGGGCCGTGTCTCAGTCCCAGTGTTGCTGATCATCCTCTCAAACCAGCTAAAGATCGTAGACTTGGTAGGCCATTACCCCACCAACTATCTAATCTTACGCGGGCTAATCCTTCACCGATAAATCTTTCCCCCGAAGGGCGTATATGGTATTACTCTCAGTTTCCCGAGGCTATTCCATAGTGAAGGGTATATTCCCACGCGTTACTAACCCGTCCGCCGCTCCTCACCGAAGTGAAGCGCTCGACTTGCATGTGTTAGGCCTGCCGCCAGCGTTCGTTCTGAGCCAGGATCAAACTCTCAAGTTGAATGCAGTTTACACTGCAATCCTTGACGTTCGAACCTCTGCACATCTACAAATTGGCCTTACTGAAACCAATCTGCATTTTCTCTGTTTGATGTACTTTCAGTTAACAAAGTTAACCAAGAGCCATACAAACAGTGAAGCTGACACTAGATCATCGAGCCGAAACTCTACTAGCGTTGATATACAGACGTCTGATCCATCGAACTGAACCAAACCGCCCACATATCTCTTCAGATATTAAATATTTCAAACAACGTTGGAGACAAAAACAAACCAGTGCGCCTAAATCTCTCTTGGCGCGCCGCCAGGTCTTACTCCGAATTTTCCCAACTTCTGCAACTCCGCGTCTCCACTTCGTTCCTTCCGCTGCCCCGTCAGAGCGTCTCTGCTCGTCCGGTAAGGGGGGTTCTAGAGTTAGTAACATAGACCCGCAACCCCTATTTACACAAAACATGAACCTTTTAGTAAAAGATCTTGGATCGCCAATAAAATAAGGGGTTTGTGCGAAAATTCTAATTGGGAATTAGTGCTTTGCATCGTTTTTCGGGGCTCAATACATCGATTGAATACACCGTTAGCGCGACTAATTGCTGGGCTACCCGCCGAATGCCTCCGATTCACGCGCATTGAGGCCAAAAAGTGATTCACACAGCGCCCTGTCCCCGTTCAGATTCGACTCGGCGCGATCGCGATCATCGATTCTAGCCGATTCCGACTGTCATTCCCTTTTTCGGGCTGGGCAGGACCCCACCGACATGACGCCAAAAAAAACGCCCCGACCAGAAGGTCGAGGCGCGTTGTCTTAATGACGATTTGCTTAGTTCAGCGCTTCATCTGTAATCACGTGTGTCCACGCGCCTGTTGGTGCTTCAGAGATCACTGGGTCAGAACCACCACCGAGCAATGTCGCCACTGTCCGCTCGTAGTCAGCAGGATCAAGTGCACCGTTTGAACCGGCCGTCAGCTTTGCAATCTCGCCCATCATACGAACTTGTGCCGCTTCGGTCTGTGCACCTGTTTCGTCGTTGTCCAAGATGATGCCTGCGGCCTCTTCTGGATTGGCTTCTGCGTATTTCCAGCCAGCCATTGAAGCGCGCACAAAGCGGACCATTTTATTGACGAACACCGGATCATCAAGATTGTCTTCCAGCACATAGATGCCGTCCTCAAGCGTCGCGACGCCTTGCTCTTCGTACTTGAATGTCACCAGCTCGTCGGGGTTCACACCTGCGTCAATCACCTGACCATATTCATTATAGGTCATGGTCGAGATGCAATCGGCTTCGCGGTTCAAAAGCGGATCAACGTTGAAACCCTGCTTAAGAACAGTCACGCCATCTTCACCACCGTCTGTGGAAATACCTTCTTGCGACATCCATGACAGGAACGGGTATTCGTTGCCGAAGAACCAAACGCCGATGGTCTTGCCCTTAAAGTCAGCAACCGATGTGATTCCGGTATCTTTCCAGCAGGTCAGCATCAGGCCGGATGTTTTGAATGGCTGTGCGATGTTCACGACCGGCAGACCTTTTTCACGTGCAGCCAATGCGGACGGCATCCAGTTCAGCATCGCATCAGCGCCGCCGCCTGCAAGGACCTGAGGTGGCGCAATATCAGGGCCACCAGCCAGAACGGTGACATCGAGGCCTTCTGCTTCATAGAAGCCTTTATCAAGTGCCACATAGTAGCCCGCAAACTGTGCTTGTGTGACCCACTGCAACTGCAGTGTCACCGTATCGGCGTGGCTGTCTGCAAGCGCGGTGGTTCCGCCCATGCCTGCGGCAAGTGCCGCTGCCATCATCATCTTTTTCATTTCTCTTCTCCTTGTTGAAATAAATGCGCCGTTTCGGCGTCGTATCTATCGTTGTGAAGGGTGCCAGAAAGTTACCCGTTTTTCGATCAAAGTCATCGCTCCATAGAATCCACTGCCCGCAAGGGCCGCGATAACAATTTCTGCCCAGACCATGTCCAGCGCAAGCTGCCCAAAGCTGGTTGATATCCGAAAGCCCATCCCAACCGTGGGAGAGCCGAAAAATTCAGCAACAATCGCCCCGATCAGGGCCAATGTCGTCGCGATCTTAAGTCCGTTGAAAATAAACGGCATCGCGGCGGGCAGACGCAGCTTAAACAATGTCGGCCAATAACCAGCGCCGTAAGTCCGCATCAGGTCGCGCTGCATCGCGCTGGTGTCTTTCAAACCTGCGACAGTGTTCACCAGAATTGGAAAGAACACCATCACTGCGACAACCGCAGCTTTGGATTCCCAATCACTACCAAGCCATTTTACGAAAATTGGCGCTGTGCCCACAATCGGTAGCGCCGCCATAAAGCCGCCAACAGGCAAGATGCCGCGCGTCAGAAAATCTGACCGGTCCGCAAGGATCGCGACACCAAACGCAGCGAGCCCGCCAAAGATATAGCCAGTCATCGCGCCCTTGATGATCGTTTGCTGGAAATCCGCCCAAAGGCGCGGGCCTTCAACCATCAAGCGCGCACCGATGGATGATGGCGCAGGCAGGATCACAGGGTTTATGTCAAATGCCCAAACAAGCAGTTCCCACACAAGGATCAGCGTGATCCCGAATATTGCCGGAATAAGGGCTTTTACAAACGGGTTGTTTGAATACGGTCCATTGGCCAGCCGAATGTTGAGATACCAACCAGCCCCCCAAACCACCAATGCGCCAAGAATTGCCATCATGACGCGTTCATCCCCATGCGTTTCAGGGTAATCCGTTCAATCACGCTAAAGATGCCAACCAGCGCCGCAGCTGTGATCGCTGCCGCAAATAGCGCAGCCCATGATACAAGCGGTTGTCCGTATTGGTCGCCGACAAGCATACGCGCACCAAAGCCTGCTCTGGCACCTGTCGGTAGTTCCGCCACGATCGTGCCGACGAGTGACGCCGAAATTCCGATCTTCAGGGATGCGAACAGGTAAGGTGCGGATGCAGGAAGCCGCAGCGCCCAGAAGCCTTGTGACTTTGAAGCACTATAAGTGCGCAGTAGATCGAGCTGCATTGAGTCAGGGCTTCGCAACCCTTTTACCATGCCAACGACGACGGGAAAGAACGACAGGTAGGCCGCGATTATGGATTTCGGGATCAGCCCCTGAACTCCCATCGACCCCAGAACAACAATGACCATCGGCGCGAGCGCAAGGATTGGAATGGTTTGACTGACGATGGCCCACGGCATCACTGATAGGTCCATCACGCGACTGTAAACAATGCCAACGGCCAGTAAAATCCCAAGGGTTGTGCCGATTAAAAACCCAAGCAACGTCGGGGCCAAAGTTACCCAGCCATGGAAAACAAGGCTCCGCTTTGACGTGATCCTTTGTCCAAAAATCGTTTTGTACATTTCACCAGCGACCTGATGCGGCGACGGCAGGCGTGGCCGGACATAATTATAGGTCAGCGGGATCAAATGTGTGTTGCGCAGGGCAAGGCCGACACCGGAATAGTCTTGCCGTGCAGCGGGTGTGTCTGGGGTCACCACCAGCGCGTCGCGTTGGGCCTGATCGGCGACAAGATGCATGTTCATCGGAACAACGCAGACGACCCAGAACAGCAAAATCGCCGCAATGACAGTCAAAATTGGAAGCACTGACTTCATTCAGTGCCACCGCATTTATGATGGAGTATTCTAGACGTCATCAGAGTGCCCTGCCCGCAGTCCATCGCGCACACGGTGGGCGATTTCGATGAATTCGGGGCTGTCGCGAATGTCGAGCGGGCGTTCGCGTGGTAATGTGCTTTCGATCACGTCCGAGATACGTCCGGGGCGTGGGGACATCACGACAATCTTTGTCGACAGGTACACTGCCTCTGGAATCGAGTGGGTCACGAAGGCAATTGTCTTTTCGGTGCGCGCCCAAAGCTGCAATAGCTGCTCGTTCAGGTGATCACGGACGATTTCGTCGAGCGCGCCAAACGGTTCGTCCATCAGCAAGATATCAGCGTCAAATGCCAAGGCGCGCGCGATTGATGCCCGCTGCTGCATGCCACCAGAAAGCTGCCAAGGAAACTTGCGATCAAAGCCAGTGAGATCCACAAGATCAAGGACGCGTTTGACTCGATCTGATTGCTCGGCCTTATCAAAACCCATGATCTCCAACGGCAATTTGATGTTGCCACCGATAGTGCGCCAAGGATAAAGCCCCGCCGCTTGGAATACATAGCCATAAGCCCGCGCGCGGCGTGCTTCATCAGGGGTCATCCCGTTCACGGAAATCTCACCCGCTGTTGGTGTTTCTAGCCCCGCAATACACCGCAGAAACGTCGTCTTGCCACAGCCAGACGGCCCAATGAAACTGACAAAGTCGCCTTTGTTGATATCGAGATTCACATCTTTTAGTGCATGCACAGGGCCGTCGTTTGTTTCAAACGTCAGATCAAGATTTCGCGCTGTGATTATAGTTTGCTGGCTCAAAGCTGGCTTATCCTTTTAAACGCCGCTGGCAGGAATGCCTGTTCGTTCCACCGGACGTGGCGCGGTCAGATCTTTCCACGCTGACAGTGCCTTGTTGGTGGCTGTGTTTCCTTCGCGTTTGACAAACTTACCAGCGCCTTCTTGGGTCCGGATTTCGCCGTCGTGGATCGCGACATGTCCGCGTGTCAGTGTAAATCGCGGCAGGCCTTTGACTTCTTTGCCTTCAAACACGTTGTAGTCGATTGCCGATTGTTGATCGCCCGCGGTAATTGTCTTGGATTTTTCTGGGTCCCAGACCACGATGTCTGCATCCGCCCCAACCAGCACCGCGCCCTTTTGAGGGTAGCAGTTCAGGATTTTGGCGATGTTCGTCGATGTCACCGCCACAAATTCGTTCATCGTCAGGCGGCCTGTGTTGACGCCGTGTGTCCAAAGCATCGGCATCCGGTCCTCAAGCCCACCAGTGCCGTTCGGGATTTTTGTAAAGTCACCGATACCGTTGCGTTTCTGCTCTGTCGTGAACGCGCAGTGGTCCGTTGCGACAACAGACAATGTGCCAGCCTGAAGACCCGCCCACAGGCTGTCTTGGTGCTGCTTATTGCGAAACGGCGGGGACATGACGCGGCGGGCGGCGTGGTCCCAATCTTTGTTGAAATATTCACTTTCGTCCAAGGTGAGGTGCTGAATTAGCGGCTCTCCCCAGACGCGCTTGCCTTGCATTTTCGCGCGGCGGATCGCTTCGTGGGCTTCTTCGCATGATGTGTGCACTACATACAGTGGCACACCGGCCATATCGGCGATCATGATTGCGCGGTTCGTGGCTTCGCCCTCAACTTGGGTCGGGCGGGAATAGGCGTGGGCCTCAGGCCCTGTATTGCCTGCGGCCAGCAGTTTCGCGCTAAGTTCCGCAACGACGTCGCCGTTTTCAGCATGCACCATCGCGATGCCACCAAGTTCGCCGATGCGGCTGAACGAAGAATACATTTCGTCGTCGTTCACCATCAACGCGCCCTTATAGGCGAGAAAGTGTTTGAAGGTGTTGATGCCGCGGTCTTTGATGACCGATTCCATCTCGTTGAAAACCTGTTCACCCCACCATGTCACCGCCATGTGGAATGAATAGTCACAGTTCGCACGGGTCGACTTGTTGTCCCACATTTGCAAGGCATCATGCAGTCCCTGACCAGGTGACGGCAGCGCAAAGTCAACGACCATCGTGGTCCCGCCAGCAAGAGCGGCACGTGTCCCGCTTTCAAAATCATCGGTGGAATAGGTTCCCATAAACGGCATCTCGAGGTGCGTATGCGGGTCAATGCCACCGGGCATGACATAGCAACCCGTCGCATCAAGCTGTTCGTCACCAGACAGGTTTGGCCCAATCTCAATGATCTTGCCGTCTTGGATCAGCACATCCGCCTTATAGGTCAGATCAGCTGTGACGATCGTGCCGTTCTTGATCACTTTGGTCATGGGTTTTTCCTTTCCTGAGCCACCTTGGTGGCTTCGCGATTATGGTCGAGTTTAAGCGGATAGTGCTTTTTAGCCAGAGACAACTTGCGCCGTTTCCAGCACGGCGTGCAGCAGCACATCTGTACCAGCCGCCGCCCATTCAGGGCTAATGTCTTCTGCCTCATTGTGGCTAAGACCACCGACACATGGGCACATGATCATCGCAGTCGGCGCCACGCGATTGACCCAGCACGCATCATGGCCGGCACCTGAAATCAGGTTCATATGCGAATAGCCAAGCCGTTCTGCGGCTGCTCGCACGGCGCTGACGCAGGTTTCATCAAACGTGACGGGGTCAAATCCGCCGACTTTTTCAAAGATGACTTCCATGCCCATATCATCGCAAATCGCTTGTGCATCGACCCGCAAGCGGGCCTCCATGTCTTCGATAACAGCCAGATCAGGCGACCGGAAATCGATGGTGAAAACGGCCTTGCCTGGAATGACATTGCGGGAATTTGGCGAGATGTCGATATGACCCGCAGCACCAACGGCGTGGGGCGCATGGCTCATTGCGATGTCTTCGACCTTACAAAGGATACGCGACATCGCGAGGCCTGCATTTTTGCGCATTGGCATCGGCGTCGACCCCGTATGGCTTTCGTTGCCGATAACCGTCAACTGGGTCCAAGACAGACCTTGGCCGTGCGTCACGACACCAATTTCTTTGCCTTCTGCTTCCAGAATTGGCCCCTGCTCGATGTGCAATTCAAAGAACGCATGCATCTTACGCGCGCCAGTTTCCTCATCGCCGCGCCAGCCAATTCGCTTTAGCTCATCTCCGAATTTCTTACCTTCGGCATCCTCGCGCTCATATGCCCAGTCTTGGGTGTGCAACCCAGCAAATACGCCGGATGACAGCATTGCTGGCGCGAAACGGGTGCCTTCTTCGTTGGTGAAGTTCGTCACCACAATCGGGTGCTTGGTTTTGATATCAAGATCGTTGAGCGTGCGGATGACTTCAAGGCCGGACAAAACGCCCAAGACACCGTCATATTTACCGCCCGTCGGCTGCGTATCAAGGTGCGAGCCCATATAAACTGGCAGCGCATCTGGGTCGGTCCCGGCGCGGCGCGCAAACATATTGCCCATCTGGTCAAGACCCATCGTGCAGCCAGCGGCCTTGCACCACGTTTGGAAAAGTGCGCGGCCTTCACCGTCTTCGTCGGTCACTGTTTGGCGATTGTTACCGCCCGCAATGCCGGGGCCAATTTTGGCCATATCCATTAGGCTGTCCCATAGGCGCTCGCCGTTAATCTTAAGATTTTCGCCGATGGCAGCCATCTTTTTTTCCCTCATTGTACAGCTTGATTAGTCTCACGTGGTAATGTGGTTTTTGACCGACTGGTAAAACGAGGCTAGCAGAGGCCGGATACCAGTCAAGGACAATGCACGCGCGGGCACCGCAATAAGGCCGGATCACATTCCGGCCTTATTGAATTTATTTACTCAGCAGCGGTTGCTGAAGGATTGTTTGGGTGCGTTGTCCAATTGGCGTAGGTATCCACGACAACGTTGCCAGTACGTGGATCGGTCGTGCCAGGTTGTTGTTCCACCATAGTGATGCAATTTTCAACGGGGCAGACTTCAACGCACAGGTTACACGCCACGCATTCGGCATCGATCACGCTAAACTTACGATCCGCAGTCATTGCGATAGCTTGGTGTGATGTGTCTTCACACGCCGCGTAACAACGTCCGCAACTGATGCAGTCGTCTTGGTTGATCGACGCTTTTGCGATGTAGTTCAGATCAAGGTGCTGCCAATCAACGACGTTGGGAATTGCGCTGCCCATGAAGTCATCAATCGACGTGTGGCCTTTTTCGTCCATCCATTGCTCAAGCCCGCTGATCATCTCTTGGACGACCTTAAAACCATAGGTCATTGCCGCCGTGCAAACCTGCACGTTGCCACAGCCAAGTGCGATATATTCAGCGGCATCGCGCCATGTCGTGATCCCACCAATGCCGGACATCGGAAGACCTGCCGTTTCGGGAGACCGCGCAATTTCAGCGACCATGTTCATCGCAATCGGCTTTACCGCTGGACCACAATAGCCGCCATGCGTGCCTTTGCCGCCAATTGTCGGGGCTGGCGCCATTTGATCAAGGTCAACGGAAATGATTGAATTGATTGTGTTGATCAGCGACACCGCATCAGCACCACCACGCATTGCCGCCGCAGCAGGCTGGCAGATGTCGGTGATATTCGGTGTCAGTTTCACGATCACTGGCTTGGAATAATATTGCTTACACCAGCGCGTTACCATCTCGATGTATTCGGGCACTTGCCCCACAGCAGCGCCCATACCGCGTTCGGCCATGCCATGCGGGCAGCCAAAGTTAAGCTCGATACCGTCGGCACCTGTTTCCTCAACCAGCGGCAGGATCGCTTTCCAAGCGTCCTCTTCACAAGGCACCATCAAGGACACGATTATGGCCCGATCTGGATAGTCAGCTTTGACGCGCTTGATCTCTTCTAAGTTCACGAAAAGATCGCGGTCGGTAATCAGCTCAATGTTATTGAGGCCAAGGACGCGGCGATCAGCACCGTGCACGACACCGTATCGCGGGCCATTTACGTTGACGACGGGCGGGCCTTCAGAGCCGAGCGTTTTCCAGACCACACCGCCCCATCCGGCCTCGAATGCACGGCGGACGTTGTATTCTTTATCCGTTGGTGGCGCAGAGGCGAGCCAGAACGGGTTCGGGCTTTTGATGCCTAAAAACTCTGTTGTTAGATCAGCCATAGTTATACATCTCCAGTCAGGGTTGCATGAATGTCCATCGCGGCGTCGCGACCTTCGGCGACGGCTGTCACCGTCAGGTCGTTCCCGCCAGAAGAACAATCGCCACCAGCCCACACGCCATCACGGCTTGTGCGACCAGTGTCAGTCACCGCGATTTTCCGGCCTTCCAACGCAAGCCCGCCATCCATCGTCAATGTTTGACCAATAGCGCGGAAAACCTGATCGGCAGCGATGCGCATGTTTTCACCAGTTCCACTAAGTTTGCCATCAATAATCTGGGTATATTCCAGCTCGACCTCTGCGGCGGCACCATTTCCGTGCACCGCATTTGGTTTGACATTGAACATCAGTTTGACACCATGGGACGCTGCAAGATCTTGCTCGTATCTGCTTGCGCTCATGGCTTCACGACCACGGCGATACGCAATTGTGACCTGTTCAGCCCCAAGCAGTTTTGATTGAACTGCGGCATCAACGGCGGTCATACCACCGCCGATAACCACGACGTTACGGCCAACGGGCAAGGCAGACAGATCGGATGCTTGACGCAGGTCTTCGATGAACGAGACAGCATCGGACACGCCATCCAAATCATCGCCAGCAATACCCATCGCGTTCACACCGCCGAGACCAACACCAAGGAAGACCGCGTCAAAATCGGCTGAAATTGCGTCGAGGTTAAGCGCATCACCAAGTGCTTTACCCGTTTCAATGGTAATGCCACCAATGGACATCAACCAGTCGACTTCGCGGGCAGCAAAGTCGTCCGTCGATTTGTAGGCAGCGATCCCGAATTCATTCAGGCCGCCCGCCTTTGGGCGCGCATCATAGACGGTGACGTCGTGCCCCAGCAGCGCAAGCCTGTGCGCACATGAAAGACCAGCGGGGCCCGCGCCAACAACGGCAACACGTTTGCCAGTTGGGTCAGCGCGGTTAAATGGATGCACGCCGCTTTTCATCAATGTGTCTGTCGCAAACCGCTGAAGGCGGCCAATCTCAACTGGTTTGCCTTCGGCCAATTCGCGCACGCAGGCCTCTTCGCACAGCTCTTCTGTTGGACAAACACGGGCACACATACCGCCCAGAATATTCATGTCAAAGATCGTCTTGGCAGCGGCTTCAGGAGTACCCGTACTGATCTGTCTGATGAACAGCGGGATGTCGATATCTGTCGGGCACGCAGTGACGCAGGGCGCGTCATGGCAGAAATAACAGCGATCCGCCGCCACTGCCGCCTCGTGCACAACAAGGGGCGCGTGCAGGTCATCAAAATTATGCGACAGGTCTTCGGTGCTTAGTCGCTTAGGTACGACACCGGGTGTGAATTGGCTATTCATGGCTACTCCAACGGCAATTTCTGACCTGCACCTTGGCACAAAACAAAATTTTATCAAATGGTAAAATTTTTATCGCAAGCTACACGCTTCAACCATCAAGCGACGATGTACCTCATGCGACATTCACCCAAGTCCGCATCCCGCCGGCAGCATGGCTTAGCATATGGCAGTGGAACATCCATCGTCCTGGGTTGTCGAAAACACAGATTATGTCGCGGCTTTCGCCAGCAGCAACCAATGTCGTATCGCGCAAATCGCCAAACGTTCCGTCGACGCCAACCTCAATAAAATGGTGCCCGTGAAGATGCATGCCATGGGGGAACGCTGTGTCATTCTCGATCGTTATGCGCGCTGTTTCGCCACGCCTAAAAGACCCAAAAGGCTCTGCTTGCAGATCCGATACGTTGTTAAAGGCCCAGATGTTGTCGCCGTCGTGGCGTTTTGCCATAGCACCGCCCATCATCGTCAATGTCAGGTGTTGCGTGGGCTCGCTTGGGCGCGGCAGGTCATTGGGCGCAAGGGGCATGATCGCACTG
>CAJXTP010000076.1 GCA_913061335.1 uncultured Loktanella sp. | reverse complement strand
TATAAGAGACAGGTTTTAACCCATCATCCCTAAAGGATTTTACATGTTCAACACGCCCAGTTTTGCCCGCGATCTGAAACGTGGTGAAGAACCTCTGGTGGACGATCTGATCGCGGCTGCATTTGGTCGCGCGGATGAAGTCAAATTGATCCATAAGCTGCGTAAGTCTGGTTTGATCGCCGGCGAACAGGTGATGCCGATGGGTGACCAGATTGTTGGCTATTACGCCCTGTCTTATATGATCAAACCAAAGGGCTGGCTTTGCCTTGCACCTGTCGCGATTGCCCCTGATGTGCAGCGCCGTGGCTACGGCAAACGTATGATGGGGATGCTCACTGAATGGGCCCGCCTGACGGGAACACCTGTTGTCGTGTTGGGTCCACAAGCGTTTTACGGCAAAGCGGGATTTTCGCATGATGCTGCTGCGAAATTGCGTGGCCCTTATCCGCACGAACATCTGGCCTTGGCTGGTGTCACGGGTGCCCCTGACCAAGAGTTGATCTATCCCGCCGCCTTTGGCGGTGCGTGATGGGTTGAAACCGATCCTACATCGGCGCACATATCACAAATGAAACTCTTTTTCCTTGTTGCTGTCACCATGACGGCCTTTGCTGCAAATTCGGTTTTGAACCGCGTGGGCGTGGCCACATTTGGCATGGACCCGTTTGTGTTTGCTGTCATTCGCGTGGCTGCGGGCGCTACGATGTTGGCTGTTTTGGTGGCCCTACGCGGCCACTCCCCGTTTGCTGATTTGCCAAACCGCTGGCGCGGTGCGCTGGCCTTAACTGTCTATATGATCGGTTTTTCGTGGGCTTACCTGAGCCTTGGCGCTGGATTGGGGGCGCTTATCTTGTTTGGCGTTTTGCAGATGATGATGTTCGGTTGGGCCGTCTTTAAGCGACAGTCTGTGCCCACGATGCGCTGGGTCGGCGCTGCGTTTGCGTTAGTTGGTTTGGCCGTGTTGCTGTGGCCCAGCGGCGCGGCGGTGGTTCCGTTTGCAGGCACGCTTGCGATGATCGCGGCCACTGCGGGCTGGGCGGCCTATACGATTTTGGGGCAGGGTGCGCGTGATCCGCTTGCTGTATCGGCGGGAAATTTCATTTTGTGTTTGCCACTTGTCGCGCTCAGCCTGTTGTTGGCAAATGGCGGTGTTCTATCGATTGGCGGCATAGCGGCAGCGGTTGTCGCGGGGGCTGTCACATCTGGGATGGGCTACGCGTTGTGGTACCGCGTGTTACCAGAATTGCCGACGACGGTGGCCGCTGTTGCCCAGTTAAGCGTGCCTGTGATCGCGGTTTTGGCTGGCGTCATCTTTTTGGCCGAACCTGTGAGCGTTCGCTTGATCGCTGCCGGCGTATTGGTTTTGGGCGGTATCGCCGTGTCTAACGTACGATGGGCTCCAACGCGTCATAGCTGATTGCGTCTGTCTCATTCCATGCCACGGATGCGAGGCTGTCGGGCTTGATATGCAAGGTCTTCATCTGCGCCCGCGTTGCCCATTTGCGCTGTGTCACGATGCCTTCGGGGTCGATCCATGTGTCGCTGATTTCGCCGTCCGTAATGGTGCACCGAAAGTAGATATCGGTTTGGTGAAAGCTGCCCTTTGGGTCGTGAAATTCGTTGATCAGGCAAACGTCGCCGACGCAAACTGTCAGGCCGGTTTCTTCCATGACTTCGCGCGCCAGATTGTCGGGCAGGCTGCTGTGCGGCTCTGCGCCGCCACCGGGTGCGCACCAAAGATCAGATTGGTCTTTCCACGCGTTCACCAGCAGTAGTTGGTTTTCGTGTATGATGATGGCGCGGGTCGCGAGGCGAATGGGGCGTTTCATGCCTGCTATTTGGCAGGGATTTGCCAAAAGACGCAAGGTCAGTTCTTATGCCCCTTTAATATCGATGTAGCGATGTTACCTGTGGGTCATGAAGATGATTTTATCCGCAATCGCCCTGATCCTGTCGCCGCTGGCTGCCACTGCCCAAGAGCAATGCATCGTGATGTTGCACGGCCTTGCCCGCACTGAGATCTCGTTTGCCCCAATGGCACTGGTGTTGGAAAGCAACGGTTACATTGTCGTGAACAGCGGCTATCCATCGACTGAGGATACGATTCAACATCTGGTGGACGAAAACCTGCCTGTTGATGTGGCCGCATGCGGTGACGCCACGGTCAATTTTGTCACCCATTCGATGGGCGGAATATTGGTCCGCGCATGGTTAAACACACATCGCCCCGAAAATATGGGCCGTGTCGTGATGTTGGGCCCACCAAATAGCGGGTCTGAATTGGTCGATATTTTTGGCGATTTCGAGCCGTTTCAATGGGTTAACGGCCCCGCCGGATTACAGTTGGGCACCGAGGACAGTAGCCTGCCTAATTCGCTTGGACTGGCCGAGGTTGAGGTTGGTATTATCGCCGGAAATCGCAGTCTGAACCCTGTCTATTCCGCGCTGATTGATGGCCCTGATGACGGCAAAGTTTCGGTTGAAAGCACCCATTTGCTCGGTGAGGTTGATCACCTTGTCATGCCGGTCACACATACATTTATGATGAATAACCCAGTGGTGATGGCCCAAGTCATGGCGTTTTTGGAGCGTGGTCGCTTTGACCGAGGCCTGAGCCTTGGTCGCGTGCTTTTTGGGTTCGACTAAACGTTATTTGCTGGGTTTGACGTGGTTCACGTGGCCCATTTTGCGCCCCACTTTAACGTCAGCCTTACCGTAAAGGTGCAGCGCTGCTGTCGTCTTAGCCAGTTCAGGCAGTCGGTCCATGTCGTTCCCGATCAGGTTTTCCATCACCACATCGCTGTGCCGTGATCCGTCGCCCAAGGGCCAGCCTGCGACTGCCCTGATGTGTTGTTCGAACTGATCGATGGTGCAGCCATTTTGCGTCCAATGCCCGGAGTTGTGCACCCGCGGCGCGATCTCGTTCACGATAAGCCCTTGTGGTGTCACGAATAATTCGACCCCCATGACGCCGACATAGTCGAGCTCGTTCAAGATGCGTGCCGCGATTAAAACCGCATCAGTCCGTTGCGATGGTGTCAGTTTTGCCGGCACTGTGGTGGTGCGCAAGATGCCGTCGACGTGTACGTTTTCACCAGGATCGAAACAGGAGACGGCCCCGTCTGCGCTGCGTGCCCCAATGATGGATACCTCGTGGCTGAAGTTTACGAACCCTTCAAGGATTGCGGGCGCGCTTGCCATGTCCGCCAATGCTTGGGTTGCGTCGTCGGGGGACATGATCCGTGCTTGGCCTTTGCCATCATAACCCATGGTGCGGGTTTTCATGATCGCGGGTGTGCCGATTTGTGCAATTGCCGCGTCGAGGTCGGCGGCGTTGTCGACTGTTGCGAAAGGGGCGGTTTGTAGGCCAAGTGATTGCAGGAAGTTCTTTTCGGTCAGGCGGTCTTGGGATGTTGCCAAGGCCTGACGGTTGGGGTGGATCGGCCGCAATGTTTCGAGCAGATCAAGTGTAGATGTCGGGATGTTTTCGAATTCATATGTGATGACGTCAACGGACTGTGCGAATTTAGTCAACGCTGCGCGGTCATCGTAGGATGCGGTTGTCACCGCATCTGCAACATGGGCTGCGGGCGGGTTTGCCCCTGGTTCAAAGATGTGGGTTTTAAGCCCCAGACGGCTGGCTGCCACCGAAAGCATCCGCCCAAGTTGACCTCCGCCCAAAATCCCAATTGTTGTCACGTTAGTCATCGGTTGGTTCATCCGGAATTGAGGCCGACAGATCGGCGCGCCATTGGTCAAGCCGTGCGGCCAGATCTTTGTCTTGAAGGGCGAGGATACCAGCGGCCATCAACCCTGCGTTGGCGGCCCCAGCAGCCCCGATTGCCATTGTCGCAACAGGAAATCCGCGCGGCATTTGCAGGATCGAATAGAGGCTGTCTACCCCAGACAATGCTTTGGTTTGCACAGGCACACCCACGACGGGCACACGGGTTTTGGACGCCATCATGCCGGGCAGGTGGGCTGCACCGCCTGCGCCTGCAATAATGACTTGCAGTCCGCGATCCGCTGCGGTTTTGCCGTAATCCCAAAGCCTGTCGGGTGTCCGGTGCGCCGAGACGATCTTTTTCTCGTAAGGAATGCCGAGCGCGTCAAGCATATCTGCCGCTTCGCGCATGGTCGGCCAATCGGATTGGCTGCCCATAATAATGCCGACCAAAGGTTGGGTCATGGTGATCCTCTGTTGGATAAGAAAGCCGGACTATACCCACGCGGGCCGTCCGCGCAATACGCAAGCGCACCTAAGGTGCAATGCCGTTCAGGCGATGATATCAGGGGTGACTTTATCTTCCAACGCAAAGATCTTGTCTTTCAGTGCAAGCTTTTGCTTTTTCAGCCGTTTTATGGATAAAACATCGGCTGCATGCCGGTCTTGCAGGGCGCTGATTGCATCGTCGAGGTCCCGGTGTTCTTGGCGCAGCACGGCAAGCTCGATGCGCAGCACGTCGATCTGTTCCATATTGGTTGAATTGTTCATGAAATTGAGGCCCTCGTTACCGTAGTAAGCCCTGCTGATACGCGCATTTGGGTGATTCCTCCTAATGGTTCCTCTTGCAGGCGGGCGGTTTGGTCCCCATATTTCTGTTACGGGTCGCCGCAATGGGGCCAAACAGAGATGTCGCTTGGATTTAAGGACACGTGTGATGACAAAATTAGCTTTGGGGACGCATCCGTTCCTGTTGGGGTTTGAACAGCTTGAACGGTTGGTCGAGCGCACTGCGAAAACCGGCAATGACGGTTATCCCCCTTATAATATCGAACAGGCGTCCGAGAATTCTTACCGGATCACGCTGGCTGTGGCTGGATTTGCGATGGCCGATCTGTCGATCACGGTCGAGGACAATGCGCTGGTGATCCGTGGCCGTCAGGTTGACGACGCAGAGGACCGCGTATTTTTGCACCGTGGCATTGCAGCGCGTCAGTTTCAGCGATCATTCGTATTGGCTGACGGCGTTGACGTCGGCGAGGCGATTATGGAAAACGGATTGCTGCACGTTGATCTTAACAGGTCCGTCCCAGAGCGCATCGTTCAAACAATCACTATTCGGAAGGGATAAGCTGATGCATACGAAATTTGATCTTAATGCGATGGCCGCCAAGACGGTTTACGTCAAACCGATTGAAGTGGCTGATTTGCCAGATGAGCTGCGCGAACAGGCGGGTGAATTGGAGCAGTTGTTTGCAGTGCATAATGCCAAAGGCGAGCAACTGGCGCTGGTAGCCACCAATGAAATGGC
Source organism: uncultured Loktanella sp. (assembly GCA_913061335.1). Taxonomy (GTDB): domain Bacteria; phylum Pseudomonadota; class Alphaproteobacteria; order Rhodobacterales; family Rhodobacteraceae; genus Yoonia. The sequence continues at coordinate 6,214 of CAJXTP010000076.1, read as the reverse complement.
GGTGCATTTGGCATTGGAAAATGACATGCAGCCGGTCGCGTTACATTAGGCGTTAACGCACTGCGTAGGATGGGTTTTAACCCATCGCAAACAAAAACGCCCGCTGCAGCGATGCAGCGGGCGTTTTGATGTTTTGTATCAAGTTTAGGCTTTGATCAGGCCCATTGATTCCAGTTTCAGAATGATTTGGTGTGCACAGTTGTCGACGTCGACGTTCTCAGTTTCCATGCTCATTTCTGGGTTTGTAGGCACGTCATAGGGATCAGAAATCCCTGTGAATTCCTTAATCTTGCCTTCGCGCGCCAGCTTGTACAGGCCTTTGCGGTCCCGACGTTCACATTCCTCGATGGACGTGGCGACGTGGATTTCGATGAACGCACCGAAGTCTTCGATGTCTTCACGTACCGCGCGGCGGGTCGTTGCGTATGGCGCGATTGGCGCACAAATCGCGATGCCACCGTTTTTGGTGATCTCGGATGCAACATAGCCGATCCGGCGGATGTTTAGATCGCGGTGCTCTTTGCTAAAGCCCAGCTCGGATGACAGGTTTTTACGCACGATGTCGCCATCAAGCAGGGTCACCGGACGGCCACCCATTTCCATCAGCTTCACCATCAATGCGTTTGCAATGGTGGATTTGCCGGAACCGGAGAAGCCAGTCAGGAACACGGTGAACCCTTGCTTGTCGCGGGCTGGTTTGGTGCGGCGCAGTTCGGTCACAACTTGTGGGAACGAGAACCATTCCGGGATTTCCAGACCTTCGGCCAAACGCCGACGCAACTCGGTGCCAGAGATGTTCAGGATCGTGACGTCTTCTTTGTCTTTGATCTCGTCCATGGCCTCGTATTGCGCACGCTCGGACACCCAAACCATATGTTTGAAGTCGACCATGATGATGCCCATTTCGTCCTGATGTTCGCGGAACAGGTCTTGTGCATCATACGGGCCGTAGAAGTCTTCACCTTGGGAGTTGTTGCCTGGACCTGCGTGGTCACGACCAACGATGAAGTGTGTGCAGCCGTGGTTTTTACGGATCAGACCGTGCCAAACGGCTTCACGTGGTCCAGCCATGCGCATCGCAAGGTTCAACAGGGACATCGCGGTGGTGGATGCTGGATATTGGTCGAGCACTGCTTCGTAGCAACGCACGCGCGTGAAGTGATCAACATCGCCCGGCTTGGTCAGGCCCACAACAGGGTGGATCAGCAGGTTTGCTTGGGCTTCTTTGGCCGCACGGAACGTCAGTTCCTGATGGGCGCGGTGCAGTGGGTTACGTGTTTGGAACGCAACAACTTTGCGCCAGCCCATTTTGCGGAAGTAAGCGCGCAATTCATTTGGCGTGTCGCGACGTGCGCGGAAATCATAGTGCACTGGCTGCTGGATGCCTGTCACCGGACCGCCAAGATAGACGTCGCCAGCTGTGTTGTGCAGGTAGTTGACCGCAGGGTGTGCGCTATCGTCAGCGCCGAATACTTTTTCGGCTTCATGGGCTTTGTTTGGTGTCCATTTGTCGGTCACGGTCATGGTGCCCAAGATCACGCCTTCTTGGTCGCGCAGTGCGATGTCTTGGCCGATCTCAACGGTGTCTGCATAATCTGCTTTCACGTCGAGCGTGATAGGCATTGGCCACAATGTGCCGTCTGCAAGGCGCATGTTGTCGACGACGCCGTTATAATCGGCCTCGGACAAGAACCCTTTCAGCGGGTTAAATCCACCGTTCATCAACAGCTCCAGATCGCAGATTTGGCGCGCTGTCAGGTCGTGGCTTGTTAGGTCAGCGGCTTCGAGCTTCATCTTTTGCGAACTGTCAAAAGAGACGTAAAGCTCTGGAATGGGAGCGAGATTATTCTGCATTAGTTTTGTCCTATGCGTAAAGGGAGAAAGCCCAGATCTGGTGCCGGTCAATTCGGCGTGGAGTGCATCGTATTCGGTAAATTTTCGTTTCAAAAACGCGTCTGTCAGGCGGTTCTTTTCAGAGCCACCGCGCAGCGTCATGCCGTAGGCAAACCGTTTGCGTTTGTCTGTGTCGTCGCGGTCTGTGATCTTGATAAGTCCAGCGTCTGCTGCGGCCCGCAATTGCGCGTTTAATCGCCCAAGCGAAATACCCAACGCCGTTGCCGTCGCCCGCTGCGATGCCTGAGGCGCGTGGTCGAGCTGACGCAAAAGACGAAAGAGGTGATCTTCGTCTTCGACAGAGCGATTTTGCGCAAGGGTTGACATCAGGGCGACTCGTTATTTGTTCACGAGTGAACGTATGTCGCAAAAAGTATGTTCATCCTAGAACAAACTTTTCCAAACGGCGAATTACCGCAAGTGTTTGCGTGTTGTTGTCAGAATGCAACGCCGGTGTGGCGCTGCAGTCCACATTGTATCACTCTTGTTCGGCAAGGAATTTTTCTGCGTCCAGTGCCGCCATGCAACCCATGCCTGCCGATGTAACGGCTTGCCGGTAGGTGTGGTCTGTCAAATCGCCTGCCGCAAATACGCCAGGAATGGCGGTGCGCGTGGAGCCTGCGTCGACGGCCACATAGCCTCCGCTGTGCAAGTCGAGCTGATCTTTGACCAATTCGGATGCTGGCGCGTGGCCGATCGCGATGAACACGCCTTTGACTGGCAGGTCGGTGATTTCGCCGGTTTTGGTGTGTTTGACTTTGATCCCTTCAACCCCAAGCGGGCTGTCGGTGCCGTAGACTTCTTCTAATTCGTGGAACCACAGGGTTTCGATCTTGGGGTTCTTAAGCAGTCGATGTTCAAGGATTTTTTCGCAGCGCAATTCGTCGCGGCGATGGATCAGCGTGACTTTGGACGCAAAGTTGGTCAGGAACAGTGCTTCTTCAACTGCGGTGTTGCCGCCGCCGATGACTGCAATTTCCATGCCACAGTAAAAGAACCCGTCGCAAGTTGCACAGGCTGACACGCCAAACCCTTTGAATTTCTCTTCTGTTGGCAGCCCAAGCCATTTTGCCCGCGCGCCTGTACACATGATAACAGCGTCCGCCGTGTAAACCGTGCCGCTGTCGGATTGCGCAGTGAATGGCCGCTTGGATAGGTCCAGCGATGTGATGATGTCACCGACGATGTCGCAACCCATGGCACGTGCGTGGGCTTCCATCCGGATCATTAGGTCGGGGCCCTGGACTTCGCTGTCGCCGGGCCAGTTTTCGACTTCGGTGGTGGTGGTCAGCTGCCCGCCGGGTTCAATGCCTTGTACAAGCAAGGGTTCCAGCATGGCGCGCGCGGCATAGACGCCAGCGGTGTAGCCTGCGGGGCCGGAGCCAATGATCAGAACTTTGGTGTGGCGAGTATCAGACATGGCGGCGCGTTCCTTTGATGGTGATTGCACCGATATAGCCGTGGCGCGGGCGTGTTGGAACCCCGCATGACGGCGCTGTGATCTTGGTGGTTGCATCATTTTGTTGCGCAAGTGTGAAACATTATTGCGCATAGACTCTGTCAGGCGTAGTCTTTGCAAAACAAACTAAGGGATGCTGACTATGCCGGGCGCAAAGCTGGATGAGATTGATCGTATGATTCTGGCTGAATTGCAGGCAGATGGCCGTATGACCAACGTAGAGCTGGCGCGTCGGGTCGGGATTTCTGCGCCACCTTGTTTGCGCCGCGTACGCACCTTGGAAGAGCAGGGCTATATCCTTGGGTATCACGCCGAAGTGGATGCCCGTGAATTGGGTTTTGAGGTACAGGTGTTTGCGATGGTCGGGCTGGTCAGTCAGGCCGAGGTCGATCTGACCGCGTTTGAAGCAAAGTGCCTGCAATGGCCGTTGGTTCGCGAATGCCACATGTTGAACGGCGAGGTCGATTTTGTTTTGAAATGCGTCGCTCCGGATCTGCGCACGTTCCAGCGGTTTCTGACCGAGGATTTGACCAGCGCCGACAATGTCGCAAGCGTCAAGACGTCACTGGTCATTCGCGGTGCCAAAGACGAACCCGGTGTGCCGTTTGACGTGCTTGAGGCGCGTTTGGCGCAAAACGCCTAGGCTGCCATCACCAAATCTAGATCAGCTTTGCGCAAACGTGGTGCAGTCAGCGGTCCAAAGTCCGCCAGTTGCCGCATATGCGGGAACATGGCCGTGAGGTGCGGCAGCAAGTCTGGTCCAAGCCCTATGGCGTGTGCCGGACCAGGGTGCAGCGTTTCCACGTCGATTCCGTTGACGTTGACGCAGGCATGTTCTGCAAACCCAAGCTGGTAGCAATGCACGGGCGCGATGGGCCGCAGTTCGATCAATTGATTGCCGTCGATAAAGTCGCGCACAGGGACCAGCGCTGTGTCGGTACCGGTTAGCAGGCGTGTTGCGGGTGATCGGTGCAGCATCCGCGCTGCTGGTCCAAGCACCAGATCAGGGGCAGGGCGCCCAAGGCCAAGTGCGTCAGCCGTAATCCGCGTCATTGTACCGATTTCAGGCCGTGGGTTCCGTGCGCCGGGCACGATGGACATGGTCCCGTGCCAAAGCAGCGTCTGATAGCCGTGATCGGTCAATACTTTGTCACCGGGCAACAGATCTTCGACGGCCATCATTCCTGATTTGGTCCGCAAGATAGCCCCACGTCCGAACGCCGCAAAAGCGTTTTCGAACACCGGCATGGCGGGCGCGATTTTGGTGAAATCTTCGATATTTTGGGCAGGTGTCAAGTGGGCAACTTCATATCTGCGCATTAAAGGTCTTGCGCGAAGAGGTTGCCCACTTGGACTTGCGTCCCGACCCATATGGGTCGGAGGCGTATAGGGTGCCACCGCGAGGCCTGCGGTGGTATTTGGGGTCTGATTCATGCGTCGCACCACGTTGGTTTGTCACATCATATGTCGGCCTCACCGACAACATCTGAGGAGATGATTGCTGTTGAGACTGAATGTGACCCAAAGGTGCCGGTACTGTCAAAGTAATTTGATTTTGCGGTGATGTGGTGCATCAATAGGGTGCGGATGCCCCAGATTGTTCACGTATCGTGGCTTAGTTCGCCACATTTACCATGAAGTACGTTCGAATCGCGGTCTTAAAACAGCAAAAAACCGTGCGGAGGGAGGACCACACGGCTTTTTCGCTCTTGGGAAGCGGGCCACGAGGGCCATTGTCTTAAATTTTAGGCAGATACTGCCATCGTCATGAAGGTTGGCATCGGTGACAGGGATACTTTTGCCTGCTCGGACTGTTCCAGACGACGTGAAATCATGGCTTGGCGGCGCAGGCCACGTTCCCATGGCATTTTCGTTTCACACTTGTTTGCTTCTTCGATCGTGTTGTCGATCCAACGTTTAGATGATCCCATGACTGCTCTCCTCAGAGTTAATGTATGTGCCGCGTTTGTTTGTCGGCGTTGCATACATCTTGATGGTTCTGCGGGGCAGGAATGCGGCGATCCAAAAGGTATTTGTAAAATTTGACCGAAAGTTTCGCCTCAATTTGTCAGTCGTCGGTAACCCAATGAAATAAGGGATTTGCGCTGTGGCTGAAAACAATCAGCATGATTTTGGGCGGATTGTTTCGCGGATTGGGGCAATTGCCTGCCCCATTTCCGCCTAGATCAAAGCCGGATCGCCGCAATGAGCCGCCCGTAGTCGGCCTGTTTTTCATGCACGCTGCGCCGGTAGGAATAGAATCGCGCCGGATCGCTATAGGTGCAGTGCCGCGTCCATGCTGTGTCTTTGATCCCAGCTGCCCGCAAGCGCCCAAGCCCGTAGGCTGGCAGGTCAAATTGCATTCGGTCATTGTTGCCTTGGGCAAAGTAGCGTGCGTTGTGCGGGTCCTCATCGATGAAACGTTCTGCAAACTCTGGTCCGACCTCATAGGCCCGTTGGCTGATCGATGGTCCGATGACTGCCACGATGTTGTCGCGCGTAGCCCCGAGGCTGATCATCGCATCAATGGTGTTGTCCAAGACACCGGTGAGCGCCCCTTGCCAGCCTGCGTGTGCCGCCCCGATGACCCCAGCGTCCTTGTCTGCGAACAACACTGGCTGGCAGTCAGCGGTCAGTACCGAAAGGGTGATCCCGCGTGTCGCAGTCACGATCGCGTCTGCTTTGGGTTTGTCGGGTGTGGCCGCAGTGATCGTGACCACGTCCGCTGAATGTATCTGGTGTACGCCGACCATGTCGTCTGCGGTTCCACCCATCGCCGTTGCCACGCGGGACCTGTTGATCGCCACGATGTCATGCTGGTCGCTGCTGCCGAACCCGCAGTTCAGCCCTAAGAACACCCCA
>CAJXTP010000075.1 GCA_913061335.1 uncultured Loktanella sp. | reverse complement strand
ACCTCTCTATTCGTCGGCAGCGTCAGATGTGTATAAGAGACAGAATCAGGGCCCATCATGAGAGAATATCGCCCTGAACACGGCTGTTGATGTCAAGAATCCAGATACCAAACCATTGGCAATGAAATATCTGTCCTGCCAATCTGGATCAAAATATTTTTTGAATTGATACAAGCCTTTCAGGGATGAGTTCCGGTTGTAAATTTGTCCAAGTATCCATCCAAGTTTGCCGTTTGATTGGACGACAGGCGAAAATGGGACGCTTCCCAGAGATACGCAATCGACTTCCAAAAAACACGCTTCCTCAATTGCCCGATTGACCAAAGCATAGGTCGATCCATCTGGGCAGCCGGTGCGGTACCTGATTAAATCAAGTAACCAGCGACCGTCTGACGTACTGAACGATATAAAGGCAATCGCTGATCCGTCTTGATAAGCGACGTAAAGTCTTTGATGTTGGACGAGATCTTTGGAAAACCGACCAGTTGAAAAACCGCGTGCTTGGCCGTGTGCCGCTGTCCATTCAACGTCGATTTCGGACAGCTCCTTTATGTTGAGCGTTTGCGAATTGACTGTGACGCCCTCTTTCAAACTTTTCCTCAACTTCCGACGTAGTCCCGACCGAGCTGGGATGTTGAGATCAAAATGGGTCGGTTTCAAAATTGCTTCTGCAGAAAACTTATATGCTTTCATACCGACTTGTTGAGCGCGCTGAGCCATCGCATTGCAGCACCGATACAGACACAGGCTGCGCTTCGACCACCTTGCTTCGTCTCGCAACGACGCCAGCACGCCCGACGAGGACGGGAGGCCACCGAATGGATCCCCAAGCTGAATAATAGTTTTCTTAGTCCGAAGAACCAACGAGGCTTCCGACTGATTGGCAGCGACAAAACAGGTCAATTGACTTGCGCACATCAGGTCGGTTTCTGGCGGCGCCGCATTGTGGAAACGAGCAGGGATTTTCGCATAAGTTGAGCCAGATAGAGCCAACGGGTGCGTTGTCCTGACCTGAAGCCCCAATAAGGTAACGGCGATGATCGCGGGAACCGCAAAATAGACGATGCGAAAGCCGACCAAAGCTGGAGCCAGAAGGATGGGATCAAAGGCTGGAAGAAGGGTAAGCATACAAATCTCAAATGGACCGACGCCACCAGGCAATCCGGACACCAAACCAACCAAGTATGACAGTAAAAATGCAAGATATACGGCAGAAAAGGGGGTAATTTCGGTGGGCAAAAAAGTATAGAGAACAAGAGCCGCAAAAATCGAGTCTACGAATGTCAGCAAGATAAAGGCAGCACCCTCTCGCCGGTATTTTCGCACTGTGGACATGAACCGAAAATTTGCTTTTCCGAGCGCCACTATTAAAACACAGATACCAAAACCAAGAACGAGCATCTCGGGTTTATCGAGGTGAAGGGCTGCCGACGTTAATAATGTGACTGCAAACCAAGCGGTGAGAAAACAAGCCGTAACCGCTATCGTAAGTTTAAACGCCTGCATTGCGTTCTTTTCAGGGTCTTTGCTTTGGGCCCGGCCAAGCTCAATCCATCTAACAATGGTGCCAGTAATAACCCCAAATCCAACGAGTTGTGAAACGGCGATTGCCTTCCAGGCCATCGACGCTGCCCGCATGGTCGGAACATCCTGACCAAGCACCTTTGTTACAATTGGATCGTATCTCGAAACCGCCACAAAGCTTACCCAAGTAAAAAGACAGGCAACCGCCCATACCTTTACCCCGTATCGGGACACTTCACCCCAGATCGCGACAGGGTCAAATTCAGAAATGTGACCGTAAAACAGCCAGATAAAAAATAAAGAGCAGAGCGCGGGAAGAGTAGTGCGCAAGATCACGCGCGGCGTCAAAAATTGCAGCTTGTTGTGGTTCAAATAATCTCTCCCGTTGTCGGAGAGGTCTAGTTAGAAACGCTTACAGTGAGCTTAACGTATAAGATCTAAACTAGTTTCCAAGAACGAGCGGATCCAAGTTTCTATCTCAAGCGATTATCGTTGCCACGCTTCGCAATCGCAGCGCGAAGTTTCGTCAGCCAGGCGGAGGGATTTCGAAGTTGATCGGTGCTGTAGGAGCGACCAAACTCTTCGGGTGTTCTCAATTCTGGGAACGCGGTGGATTTTGGCTCGCGGCGATTGGATTTACTCGCGCTAACGTCCCAGTTTGTTGCGTCATTTGAATCGCACTTCATAATTCGTCCCGTTCAATAATATTCAAGAACTCACCTATAGATAGAAAGTGGAGGAAATTTGACTCAATGTTGTTCGAATTGCCTTTCGTCTTAACGAAACGTTAATGACGGGTTATGTCCGCAAAAGTGATCTTTCAGTCCGCCAATCGATTTTCCTACAATCCGAGTTCAGGGTGCAAATATGCTTCTGGATAGGGCATTGGCTGGAGCGGACCCAAAGGCACAACATTGTTCCAAGATCGACCAAAATATCCCTGCCGACAATGAACCAGTGAGTTGCTATCTGCGACGCCTGGCAACGCGTACACGCGGCAAAGCCAACGCCACAAATGTGGATAGTCTAGAATGCGCGCGCCGTTCAACTTCATCCGCACATAATAAACGGGGTCGTGTCGATAGAGCGTCGGAAAAAGACGCAGGTCGGCCTCGGTGAAGGCCTCGCCTGTAAGGAAGGGGCGATTATCGGTGGCGAGCCGCGTTTCCAGCGCGCTGAGCGTGTCGAAATATGCCGTGAACGCAGTGGCGTAAACTGCCTGATCCGATGAGAATCCTGCCTTATACGCACCGTTGTTAATACCCACATAGATTTGCTCATTTAGGGCATCTATATCCTGACGCAGTTCGAGGTAATCGTCGCCCGATGGGTACAAATTGGGCCTGCAATCATCGACGAGGGTACTACCAAGGGCGTGCGCCTGTACGTCGAGCATGCGGATGATTTCGGCGCTTTCATTTGCAACAATCCGTTTGGATTTCTTGTCATAAAGAATGGGAACTGAGGCTTCCCCTGACCCTTCTGCTTCATATATCTGCTTGGCCAAACGGAAGTTTTGCCCGGTCGCTGTCTCAGTCGTGCATTCAGGTAACGTCGTGCTAGTCAGGGAGGCGATGCGGGCCGGATTAAACTCCCAACGGTTTGGCTCAATCGGGTCGCCCTGGCCGGTGCGACCCGGGAAGGCCACGTCCATTGTGATACTATTCTGCAGTCCCAGCACATTGCGGGTCAAGGTCACGCGGTGGCACCATGGGCAATTGAATGCGACAAATAGGTGATATCGATTGGGCTCGGCCGGAAAATCCGGATCCTCACCCAGCACCGATCTGAATCCGCTGACGCCGCGCACAAATTCACCTTTGGCGCGCCGTGCAGCGGCATTTGTTTGTGCTTCCTCAACGGATGTTTTCGTCACGTCTGTCTCCAATTCCTCCCGCAAACGATGTTGCAGAATTATGTGCGGCCCCAGTTTTTCTTGATCGCTTAGATGCCCGACTTAGTCTTTAACATCCTTGTTGCCATTCAGATAGCTTGTGGTCCCCGTCCGCACTTAGATAGCGATGATGCACTGGGCATGAAACCGTCGATATCGCACAGCAACCGTGCGCTTAGCGGTTCACACCTGCAAACCGCACACCGCTTAGGTCTGCCATCTCTTTCTTCCATGTGGTGATGTCGTGTTGGGTAAAGTCGGACAGGCTGTTGTGCCCGCAGGCCCGCGCCAAGACCTGCATCAGTTCGACAGATGCACCAAAATAGCGCGCGAGCTTTTGTGCGCCGACTTGCATGTCGAGTAGTGCACGTAGCTCTGGCTTTTGCGTCGCGATGCCAACAGGGCAGTTGTTCGAATTACACATGCGCGCAGCGATGCAGCCGACGGCTTGCATGGCCGAGTTTGACACCGCCACAGCGTCAGCACCCAATGCAATTGCCTTGCTAAAATCTTCAGCGACGCGCAGGCCGCCTGTGATCACCAGCGTCACTTCGCGGCCTGTTTTGGCGTCCAAATGCGCACGGGCGCGGGCCAAAGCGGGGATCGTCGGGACGGATATATGATCACGGAAGATCAATGGCGCGGCACCAGTTCCGCCGCCGCGACCATCAAGAATAATGTAGTCAGCGCTGGCTTCTAACGCAAAATCGATATCGTCCTCGATGTGGTTTGCCGACAGTTTGAACCCGATTGGGATGCCGCCAGACCGTTCGCGCACCTCATCGGCAATTTTGCGAAAATCAGCGGGCGTATGAAGGTCAGGGAACGTCGCGGGCGAGATGGCGCTTTGACCGGGTTCTAGCCCGCGGACTTCTGCTATTTTTCCCTGCACTTTGTCGCCGGGCAAGTGGCCACCTGTGCCTGTCTTGGCTCCTTGGCCGCCTTTGAAATGGAACGCCTGAACGTTCTCGACCAGCTCTGGTCGCCATCCAAATCGCGCAGACGCAAGCTCATAGAAATAGCGGGAATTCTCGGCCTGTTCCTCAGCCAGCATACCGCCTTCGCCGGAACAAATACCTGTGCCGGCCATTTGTGCGCCGCGAGACAAGGCGATTTTGGCCTCTTGGGACAACGCACCAAAGCTCATGTCTGAGACAAAAAGCGGAATGTCCAATTGCAACGGCTTCGCGGCGCGTGGTCCAATCGTCACCGATGTGACGACTGGCTGATCGTCCAGAAGTGGTTTGCGAGCCATTTGTGCGGGTAAGATTTGGATATCGTCCCAATGAGGCAGGTCTTTGCGCGGCACTCCCATCGCGCCCATCTCACCGTGATGACCCAGTTTGGACAATCCGTCTTTGGCCAATGCGTGGATGCGCGCAACTGTTGGCTCTTCGGGTGTAGGAGATGCTATTGGGATGTCCGACTTGGGCTCAGGGGCATCATCCCCCACTTTGAGGTCACCCAAGGTTGCATGGGTGCCGTCACAAAACGGCGCATTGGCGCTGGCCTTGCATTGACACAATGCGACGGGGCCGGTTTTTTCCGCTGTAAACTTCAGGGGCGTGATGTCGCTACCCGCGTGGGATCCATCACAAAATGGCTGGCTGTTGGATTTGCCACATTGGCACCAGAAATAATCTTTGCCTGTTTCCAGGTCGACTTTGGCCGGGACGATCGCTGCAATAATTGGAACCGTTTTTGTCATGTGTCTAACCTAGATTTTCCCGACTATGTGGGCACCACTGACTATGCCATAGATGCGCTCACCTATTGTATCGATGTCCGTTCGTTTCGATGATGCCTACTTCTGAATTTGATCGCGATGCGCAGCGGCAACAATCCCCGCAAGCGCGCCTAATACCAGCGCAGGGACAGCTGACGGTCCAATAATGAAGAGATGAGTCAGCACCGCACCGATCATTGTACAAAGAAGCAAAGCAGCCCCAAAGAATTGACGTCCGTTGACCCAAAGTAGGATCGCACCACAAATTTCGATCGCCCCAGTCACGTAACGAAACCACTGGCCAATACCGACGCCTTCAAAAGTCTGAACCATCACCTCGACGCCGACGAGCTTGGAGACACCAGCCGCGACAAATGCAAGTGTCAGGAGGGCCTTGATCGTAACTAGGCCGTATTTTTCTATGGTAGGGGACATAATTTTCAATCCTATCTTCCGGTTGAAACAACGTACACTTGATGCCAAGTTTGCGACAAGGCATAAAATATTGGCACTTACGTTCTAATTTGGAGAACACATGGGGCAGATTGAAGATTTACGCTTATTTGTGCACATCGTCGAGCAAGGAAGCATCTCAAAAGCGGCAATGAAGTTGAAAGTGGCCAAATCTGCTGTCAGCAGGCGGCTTGCCATATTGGAAGACAGATACGCTGTCGCGCTGATTCAGCGCAAACCAGGGCAATGGGAAATAACGGATACTGGAAAAGAGCTATATCAACGGGCTTTGAGTGTCGTGAGTGATGTTGATGCGATCGCGGGCGACTTCACTCATGAGCCGCACCGCGTCGAAGGGCCGTTGTCTATTTCCGTCGCGCATGAGTTTGGACTGACGTTCCTCAGCCCAGTTTTGGTCAATTTTCAAGAACGACATCCCGACATCCAGCTGAATGTAAACTTCGACAACCGCCCCATTGATCTGGTGCAGGACAACTTTGACTTTGCAATCCGGATCACAAGCGAGGTGACGAACGATGGAAATGCCAAGCTGATTGGTCAATCAAGCTACGGAATTTATGCCAGTAAAACTTATCTCACGATCAATGGGACACCGAAAACTGTCAAAGATCTTAAGCGCCACAAGTTATTGGGTTTTGGGACGGCGAAACGCGGAGAATGGAGTTTCAAAGATCCTAAAGGTGGCACGCAGAAAATTGCCTTTAAGTCTGCGATGGGGTCAAACAGTGGCGTATTCTTGGGCGATGCTGCTCGACAGGGCTTGGGCATCGTCCGGCTACCCGAATTTGTCAGTCGTCCACTTGTCACATCGGGTGACATTGTCCCGATTTTGGAAGATCTGAGTTCTTGGCCTTTGAACATATACCTGATGCACGCAGAGAGCCGACGTTTCAATCGGCGCATGCGGTTGTTTTCCGAAGAGATGCAGCGCGCCTGCTCGGGCGCGGAACGTCCTATTACTTGAATCCAGGTTGGGCGGAGGCGGATATAGATCCTACTTGGCGGCTTGGGATAGTGCGTTCAGTACGCTCTCTTGCGTTAAGACCTCGGACAGCACGATGCCTTCGGGGGCGGCAGGACCGTAGATGACGTTAAACGGAATGCCAAACCGTCCGTTTGATTCTAGAAACTGTTGAATAGCAGGATCTGGGCGGGTCCAATCGGCTTGCATTGCGATAATATCGGGCGCGTTAAGCGCGCTTGCCACGGGGTCCCTGCTGAGCACCAAAACCTTGTTCGCTTTGCAGGTAAGGCACCAATCGGCAGTCACATCGACAAAGACGCGGTGTCCAAGCGACACATGCTTTGGAATATCGCTTCGGGAAAATGGCACCCAGTTCAAGGTCGTTGTCTGTGCCGTCGCAGGTCGTTCAAGTATCGTCGGCAAAGCAAAACCGGTGCTTGCGAGTAGGAAGGCCACGACAACTGGCAAGCTACTTTGCGCGCGGTTATTCCAGATGATGCATGATAATATGGTTATTAATATGGCAACGATAGCGGCCATGACCGTCAGGTTAGAAACCGCCTGAAGCACCCAAAGTAGCCAGATCAATGTACCAAACAGCATTGCGCCTAACGCTGATTTGACAGCGATCATCCATCGGCCCGGTTTGGGGAGTCGCGAAACCCATAGGGGTCTTGCTGCGATCACCAGATAAGGCAGGGCAAGACCGATCCCCATGGCGGTAAAGATCATCACGACGTCTTGCGGTGTCCCTGTTAGTGCAAATGCGAGTGCGGTGCCTAACAACGGCGCCGAACAGGGGGTCGCCATCACCGCACCAAACATGCCGGTGGCGAAATCGCCCACATATCCGTTGCTTCTGGAATGCGACAGTCGGGTCATCAGCCCTTGAGGTAGGCTGAGTTCAAACAACCCCAAGAGATTCGCGGTAAATACCGCAAGCACAAGAATAAGAGCGATAAGGAAATATGCGTTCTGAAACTGCAATCCCCACCCAACAGACATACCCAGTGCTTGCAGGATCAAGACGCCCACCGCGAGAGCCCACATAAACGACACGGTTCCGGCCGCACTGGCAAGAAATCCCAATCTGGTTTGAGCAACCGGACGGTCTGACATCTTTAGTGCAGACGTGAATTTAATTGACAAAACAGGCAACACGCAGGGCATAACATTCAGGATGAGCCCTCCGAGAAACGCGATCAAAACCATCCATAGTCGCGTGCCAAACGCAGCGGATGTTTTGGCTTTTGTGAAAGGTGGTTCCGGGGCGGATGCCACGATGCGAACGGTATCAAAGGCCACGGCTGTGTCTGCGGTGGTCAACGTCAGCGCAAGCTTTGAAGCATCGGCACCGTCTCCGAAAATAGGAAACGAGGCCCAAACACTACTCCCGTCTGGCGCGGCACGGATGTCTGGTGTGCCAAAGGCGATACCGTCCTCGATCTCGGGGAATATATCCGCGCTGTGCCAATCAGCGGACCCTGCAATCACGACAGTCAAAAGAGTTTCGTCGTCGGAAAAATGGGCGTTCGCCTCAAGGACGCTAAGCGCACTGTCGGTGGGGACCTTGGCGGACCAGTTCGCAATTTCAGCAGCGGTGGTCTGATCAATTCCGGTCCCTGCAGGCAAGTTAAGCCTAAGCGTCAGGTCTTGTGGTACACACACATCAGAGCACACCAGTAAAAACACGTCGGCCTTTAACACGGTGGGCTGGCCCGGATTGATTAACGTCAGCCGTACGGGGAATGTGACCTGCTTGGCAAACCCAAAGTTTTCGATGCCAAATGCGCGAAACCGTGTTGGGGCGGGCCAAAGCATCTCGGCTGATGCCAAGTTTGTTGATCCGCTCCAATCGATTTCAGGAGGTAGTCCAACTTCTCCAGGGGACCGCCAATATGTTTTCCATCCGTCCGATAGGGCGACACTAATCCCTGCAGACAAAACGCCGGCGTTGGGCGCGACAGCATTTTCAGCTGTTATCAATTTTGCGCTGGCAGCCTGCGTCGTAAAAGCATCCGACGTCGCCGCGTAAGCATTCATACCCCAAAGACAAAATGCCAGACAGGCGGCCGTTAATTTTGTCAGGCCCAAAACGTGGTTACCATTCTATATGTCTTCCTGATTTGCGATTCCCGCGCCGAAAACAACAATTGGATCGCAATAAATTCTTTCGGAGGGGCCCATTTTGCGGGAATAGTAACATTGGACCGCACTTCATCAAACCCGCATTTTCATTCTGCTTTCTACTGTCATTGGATGGTGTTTGATCCGTTCCCGTACTGGAAGGTCAAGCAGTTTGAGGTCACGGCTATGTGATGCGTTTTGCGGGTTGACCTTCCCCTACTGGAATCTTCGACAAGATGCAAAAATACGGCCGATCATCGGTCGGTACGCAGGTCAAACTGGCATAATTTTTCAAGGAACGATGCGAATGCTTAAGTCGATTTGGACCTACGTGGTCATAGCAGTGGTTCTTGCCGGGCTCGCCATACTTATGTTTGGCCCATCCCAGTCGCAGGTGGGTCACGACATGACCACACCTGATACGAGCGCCATCGTGCAAGGCGAAGCTATTGCAAACGTTGTTATTCCAGCAACGTTTTCTGAAAACGCGCAGATCGGCAAAAACGTGTTTGATGGCGCATGTGCGGCCTGTCACGGTGAAAATGCAGCAGGTAAGAACGGAGTAGCGCCACCGTTGGTTCATAATATCTATGAACCAAGTCATCACGGGGATAAGGCGTTTTGGAGTGCAGCACAAAATGGTGTGCAATCGCATCACTGGAACTTTGGTAACATGCCACCAGTTGAGGGTTTGACACGATCTGACGTTGGATACATCGTGGCCTATGTGCGCGAACTGCAACGAGAGAATGGAATTAACTAGTGTCTGAGGTCGTGGTCCGCGCTTGGAATCAGATTTTTCTGTCCCTAACATTTGTCGTGGCCGTGACTGCGTTTTTTCCTGACGTGGCTCATCTGGGCGAGCCGGATGTCGCACACGAGATGATGCCCGCTGATCACGACCATGAAGAAACCGCTGAAAAAGACACAGGTCATTGCCATAGCGGTGCGTCCTGCACCGGCGCAATGGACGTCAAAAACTGGCAGGTAGCGTCCAGAATTTGGCTGTCCCTGCCGAAATTGCGTTTTGCATTGGTTGTGAATGGCGATAGCCACGCGCTGGGCAGCGACCCACCCGTCCCGATAGTGATCGTCTGACGGAAAAAGCGCCTCTTTGGCGACAGGCAGACTCACTTCAATAGGACGATATTATGAAATTTAGGACCTTCACTTTCGCGGCGAGTATCGCCGTCCTTGCAACCACGGCCGTGGCACATAAAGGGGCTACGGGTGTGCTACTCGAGCGGATGAATGGGATGCTTGCCATGGGCAAAGCAACCAAAGCGATTGCACCGATGATGCGTGGTCTTGAAGACTACGACGCTGATCGGACAACCGATTATGCGGCTGTTCTTCAAACACACTCGGGTGACGCGATGTTGGCTCTATTCCCTGAAGGAATGAACGCAGCACCCTCAGTTGCCAAGGACGTAATCTGGACAAATTGGGAAGATTTTTCCGTATTGTCTAGTCAGCTGGAAACCTATGCGATGGCGCTTGGTCTTGCGGCGCAAAATGGGCTGGGCGATGCAGGAGCTAGCGACGGTTCGATGATGGATGGTGACATGGCCGACATGATGGGTGGCGCTGTTGTCGAGGAAAAAACGTTACAAACGCTTGCGTCCTTATCTGTGAGCACGTTGTTTGCGCAGTCCGCTCAGGTCTGTTCGGCGTGTCATACCAAGTTCCGCGCGGAAGATTAGTCAGATGCGGAAAATTGTAATGGGCGTTGTCGCCTTGATGGTCGCAGGCGCAGGCGGGATCACTGGCCTACGTCTTTACCCCGTCGCAAATCCAGTCGAAGCGATCACACTGATAGGTGATGTCGGCGCAGGCGCATATCTTGCGCGGGCATCGGGCTGTATTGCTTGTCATACCAATGTCGAAGGCGGTGGCCTGCCCTTGGCAGGGGGGGCTGGATTTGAGACACAATTTGGGACTGTATATGCGGCAAATTTGACCACTGATCCAGAGTTTGGAATCGGGGACTGGTCAATTGAAGACTTTGCCAAGGCCGTCCGCCAAGGATTAACGCCTGACGATGTGCCGTATTATCCAGTGTTTACCTATGCCTTTTACCAAGACTTTTCAGATCAACAGATCGCGGATCTTTGGGTTGCATTTCAAACTGTGGCACCCGTAAACGAGCCTGTGCCAATAACGGATTTGGCATTTCCGTTTTCTGAGCGGGATGGTCTTAAATTGTGGCGCGCCGCGTTCTTGCACGCGCCACGCACAACGCCAGTGTCGGGACAAAGCGATATCTGGAATCGCGGGCGCGCGCTGGTTGAAGGGGCTACCCATTGCGCCGCATGCCACACTGAGCGCAACATTGCAGGCGGGCGAAAGGTCTACACTGGCCGTATGGAAGGCAATGATGTCTTGCCGGGCGGATTCAAAGCACCTGCAATTACAAGCACCGCATTGGTGGCGTCGGGATGGGATGTCGATAGCCTGAGCTATGCGTTGCAAACGGGGATCATGCCCAGTGGTGATACTTTTGGCGGTGGCATGGGCGAGGTCGTGCAAATGGGTACACGGTTCATGACCCAAGAGGACCGGATCGCAATGGCAACTTATTTAATGGATCAATCGGATGAATAAATTTATTGGCACCGCCGTCGTTGTTTTGGGTCTTGGCGTTGCTGCATTTTGGTTTGCCCAAATTGAAGTAGTCCAAGCGCAAATTCCACGGCAACCCGCCTCTGCTGATATTGTTGAGGGTGAAACGCTTTATGCGACAAGTTGTGCATCATGCCATGGGGCCAATTTGGGGGGGCAATCCGATTGGCGATCGCCCGGCGCTGATGGCAAACTTCGCGCGCCGCCGCACGATAAAGACGGGCATACGT
>CAJXTP010000074.1 GCA_913061335.1 uncultured Loktanella sp. | reverse complement strand
AGTACCATGCCATCCTTGTCGCGCACATTGACGGGCGAACAGAACAATACAACTGGTCAAAAAAGTGGATACGTTTCGAAATTCTGGACCCTCTGCGAAGTCCATATCTACCGAAAGGATGCCCGTAGCCAGGCTGGGTCCCTGGACAGGCAATGTGTTGCGCGCGCAGAAAGTATGGTTTTGAACGGCATCCATATCAAAAGGGCCGTTTGTTGAATTTCGTCAAGAAAGCCGGCAATCAGGCATTTGGAATGGATGGCGGCTTCGTCCGCACACTGTGAATTCAGCAATTCCTTGACCATGCAGTGGCAGCGAATGTCCGACCTGACTGACCGCACTGCGGCATTACCGAGGGTGGGCGAACGGCAGCAAAGGGCCGTTAGTGGACGCGGAAGCAGTACAAAAAGCGCGGTAAAATATTGCTCAGGAATGGTGAACTTTCACAAGTTACCCAGAAGAACCTCGCTTCAATCCATTTTCCGAATCTACTGGTGTTCCCTGCAAACCACACTTGAACGCTCGCCTTCGTGCTTCCGTATAGCTTCCGGCAAATCTACCAGAGCGATTCTCAAACTCACAACCGCCTGCAAGATATTGATATAGAAGGGTAAAGTGGTGAGCCGTGATGGATCCGAACCATCGACCTACTGATTAAAAGTCAGTTGCTCTACCAACTGAGCTAACGGCCCACTGCGGCGGTATTTAGAAAGAGCGCGGCTTGGGGTCAACCCTGAAATGTGTCTTCTGCTGGATTCATTTTCGGCAAAGGTCTATATGCCCGCCTATGACTGATAAAAACCCCGAGTTCCTACCCTTTATGAAGATGCATGGCCTCGGAAACGACTTCGTCGTTGTCGATGAGCGCGGTTGTGCGCCGCGCGTTGATGCGGCGGTGGCCATTGCGATGGCTGACAGGCATCGCGGTATCGGGTTTGATCAGCTTACGACGTTATCCGAGCGCGACGGTGTCGATGTCCATCTTACATTCTGGAACGCAGATGGATCGCAATCCGCTGCCTGCGGAAATGCCACCCGCTGTATCGCGCGCTATATGATGGATCAATCCGGCAGTCGGTCGCTTACGATCAGCACGGATCGGGGTACGCTGTATGCGGTTGCTGCGAATGACGGAATGGTGTCCATCAATATGGGCCATCCGCAACTGGACTGGGCAGACGTCCCGCTCGCGTCTGAAATGGACACAGTGCACTTACCTATTGATGGTGACCCCGTCGCAACTGGCATGGGCAACCCACATTGCACGTTCTTTGTGGATGATATCGATTCTATTGATCTTGCGGCACGCGGCGCTGAGACTGAGCATCACCCGCTCTTTCCACAACGGACCAACGTGCAGTTTGCGCAGCTTATTGGCCCCGATCATATCCGCATGCGGGTATGGGAGCGCGGCGTTGGCATCACGCTCGCCTCTGGGTCATCATCCTGCGCGACGACTGTTGCTGCATCTCGGCGCGGTTTGACAGGTCGCAAGGTGCAGATCGATTTGGATGGTGGCACGCTTTGGATTGAATGGCGCGATGATGGGGTTTGGATGACAGGTAAAACCGCCCACGTATTTGACGGGATATGGCGCGTATGAAACCCCCTGTTTTTTCCAACCATGGTTGCCGGCTAAACGCATACGAAACTGAAGCGATGAAAGATCTCGCCACCCGCGCTGGTGTGCAAAACGCGATCATCGTGAACACCTGCGCTGTGACGGCAGAGGCGGTTCGCAAAGCCAAACAAGACATCCGCAAACAACGACGTGCCCACCCTGATGCACAGATCATCGTGACAGGGTGTGCTGCGCAGATTGAACCAGCGACATTCTCGGCCATGCCAGAGGTGAACGTGGTCCTTGGCAATACCGAAAAGATGGACCCAAGCACATGGGTCGGCCTTGCGCCTGATCTGATTGGGCACACTGAACCCGTGCAAGTCGACGACATCATGTCCGTCAAAGACACCGCTGGGCACCTGATCGACGGATTCGGCACGCGCAGTCGGGCCTATGTGCAGGTGCAAAACGGTTGCGACCACCGCTGTACGTTCTGCATCATCCCCTACGGTCGCGGCAATTCGCGATCCGTGCCTGCGGGTGTTGTCGTGGATCAGATTAAGCGTCTGGTTGATAAAGGCTATAACGAAGTCGTCCTGACGGGCGTCGACCTGACCAGTTGGGGGGCAGATTTGCCCGCGACACCAAAGTTGGGTGATTTGGTCATGCGTATCTTGCGACTGATCCCAGACCTGCCGCGCCTGCGGATCAGTTCAATCGACAGCATCGAAGTTGACGACAACCTTATGCAAGCCATCGCCACTGAAAAGCGGCTGATGCCGCATCTCCACCTGTCCCTGCAACATGGCGACGACATGATCCTCAAGCGGATGAAACGGCGACACTTGCGCGACGATGCGATCCAGTTTTGTGAACAGGCCAGCAAACTGCGGCCAGACATGACCTATGGGGCAGATATCATCGCGGGCTTCCCAACGGAGACCGATGCGATGTTTGAAAACTCGCTCAAACTGATCAGTGACTGCAATCTGACGTGGCTGCACGTGTTCCCGTATTCGGCGCGCACAGGCACGCCTGCCGCACGGATGCCCGCGGTAAACGGAACCATTATCAAAACACGCGCAGCAAAACTGCGGACTGCAGGCGATGCGCAAGTACAATCACATCTTCAGGCGCAGATCAGCAAAATGCATCACGTCTTGATGGAAAGCCAGCATATGGGCCGGACCGAACAGTTTACCGAAGTCAGGTTCGACACTGCCCAACCCGAAAGCCAAATCATCAGCGCGCGAATCATTGGCATCCAAGACACAGCCCTACGCGCCTAATTTTTTCCGAGCATAAATATGTCCGCCGGAGGCTCCGACACATGACACAATACCCCATCCTTTGGTCATTCAGGCGCTGTCCCTACGCCATGCGGGCGCGGCTGGCTATCGCGTCCAGCGGTCAAAAGGTCGAGCTGCGTGAAATCCTGCTGCGCGACAAACCAGCGGCGTTCTTAACCAGCTCAGCCAAGGGAACCGTTCCCGTGCTCGACCAAGGCAGCACGGTCATCGCAGAAAGCATTGACGTAATGCACTGGGCCTTGGAGCAATCGGATCCGGCGGGATGGTTAAACATGCCAACTGCGGGCAACGATCTGATCGCGCAAGCGGACGGTCCGTTCAAGTCTGCGCTTGATCTGTATAAATATCACGTCCGGCATCCCGACGGGACGCGCGACATCGCACAACAAGACGGCGCCGCGTTTCTTGCGCGCTTAGATAAGATGCTTGATGGCCAAGACTGGCTGTTTGGGCACCAAACACTGGCCGATATGGCGATCCTGCCATTTGTGCGTCAATTCGCCAACACAGATAGGGCATGGTTTGACGCGCAGGATTGGCCAAATCTGTTGCGCTGGCTCACCGCGTTCGCGCAAAGCACTGCCTTTGCCGAAGTCATGACGAAATACACCCCTTGGCAACCGGATCAGGATCGCGTCTTGTTTGGGTAATCCAAGACAAGGACCGAACCGATGAAACTGCTGATGTCACCTGCCTCGCCTTTTGTGCGTAAAGTACGTGTGCTGCTACGAGAAGCGAACTTGCTCGACATCGTTGAAGAGGTCGATGTATCTACGTCTCCACTCGCGTCCAACCCTACGGTCGTGGCCGCCAATCCAACGGGTAAAATTCCGGCGCTGCTACGCGACGACGGGCCCGCACTTTATGACAGTCGGGTTATCACACGGTATTTGGATGATCACGCCAATGCGGGTCTCTATCCCCCGGCACGGGTCTGGGACGTGTTGACCCTCGAGGCCACCGCCGATGCAATCATGGAGGCCACCGTGCTCATCACCTACGAAGCGCGACTGCGTCCAGCCGACAAGCAATTCGATGGCTGGACTGATGCCCAATGGGGTAAGGCGACCCGCGCTGTCAGCGCGATCAATGACCGCTGGATGAGCCAACTTTCAGGACCGCTTGATATGGGACAAATCAGCGTCGGCTGCGCATTAGGCTATTTGGACTTACGCCACGACGCACGTGGTTGGCGAAATGGAAATGCAACGCTAGCAGAATGGTATGCGCAGTTTGCACAGCGCGACAGCATGCTGGCCACAGCTCCGTAGGATGGGTTTTAACCCATCATCCCTTAAAACCTAAAACTAAGACCAACATTCACAGCATTGGTCAAAACATCTGTTTCCAATGTGCCGCCTGTGTCGAGGTCAGCAGCGTTCCGGCTATAGGTGCCCTTATACTCGCCAAACACCGACCACTTGTCATTAATTGGATAGCTAGCACCTGCGATCCAAGTCGCGGCAGGGCCGGTCACTTGGTAACCGAATGTCTCTGACGTGCCATTTGTGACTTCGACATGGGGAATCGCCACCCCCAGACCACCGCCAACGTAGGGCGTCAAATCACCAATCGCATTTTCCCACCGACGGTAAGCGTTCACTGTCAGCGTATTCAAACCGTCCGTAAACTCCAAACGGTCATACCCAGACGGCAGGGTTTTCGGATAAATCTTGCTGTGTGTAAAATCAAGACCATAGCCAAATTCGGACGATGACCAGATCGTTGCGCGAATCCCATAATAGGGCGGCGCATCAAATGACTTACCTTCCCACGCAACGTTATTTGTCTCGTCAGGAATCACTGGATCACCAGACACGATCACATCAGACGGCTGTGCCGACTGCAAACCGCCATAAAAGCTTAGCTCAACTTCGGCCATCGCCGTGGCGGGTAAATTCAACATCGTTAGGCATATGAAAAATTGGCGCATCTAAGGGTCCAGTCACTACTTAATCCGCATCGTTTATCGAGCACTTTAGTCGCAAGGACCACTATGACAAGCGCTTGTCACCCAAAGGTTAATCCAGAAACGTCCAAATGTCAGCCCTGTCAAATCGGCGCAGTCAAATTTTGCAAATCTGGGACGATGACGACAACAAGTCCCGCTAATCGAAGGCGAACTGTGTCACAATACCTCGTTTCCGTTCATCATCTGTTGGTCCTTTTGGGCCATGTCTGTCATCTATATCATACCTGCGCCTTATTGTCCGCTGGACGGATGCCTTTTTGAGGGCTAAACAGCGCCGGAATGGGTGTTAGGCAACTAGCATCCGTCTTATTCGTGCGGGCCTATTGGCCCCAAACATTCGGAGATGCACCCGTGTCACATGCAGACGACCATCAGGGCACACGCCGCGACTTTATCTACTACGCTACCGCAGGTGCGGGCGCAGTGGTGACGGGTGCGGCCGTCTGGCCCCTAGTCAATCAAATGAACCCATCCGCCGACGTGCTTGCGCTGGCCTCGATCCGCGTCGACATTGGCGCTGTTGATCCAGGTACGCAGATCACCGTGTTGTGGCAGGGTAAACCAGTGTTTATTCGCAACCGGACCGCAGAAGACATCGCCGAGGCCCGCGCAGTGGACGTCAGCGATCTGCCCGACCAAGGTGCGAACAACAACAACCTGACCGACGAAGCCCCAGCCACGGATGAAAACCGTAGCTTGGACGCCGACGGAAAATGGCTCGTTCAGATGGGTGTTTGCACCCACCTTGGCTGTGTGCCTTTGGGTGACGAAGGTGACTTTGGCGGCTGGTTCTGCCCATGTCACGGGTCGCACTACGACACCGCTGGCCGTATTCGCAAAGGTCCTGCTCCGCGCAACCTTCCTGTTCCCGTCGCCGCGTTTGTCGACGAAACAACAATTCAACTCGGTTAAGGAGAGCAATCCATGTCTGGTATTCCCCACGACCATTATGAACCGAAGTCGAACCTTGCCAAAGGTGTCGAATCGCGGCTTCCGATCATTGGCCTTCTTTACACAACGTTAACGGCACCGACGCCCAAGAACCTGAACTGGATGTGGATCTGGGGCATTGTCCTGACATTCACACTGGTATTGCAGATCGCAACAGGCGTCGTGTTGGTTATGCACTACACCCCACACGTCGACATGGCGTTTGCGTCTGTCGAACACATCATGCGTGACGTGAATGGCGGCCATATGATCCGGTATTTCCATATGAACGGCGCATCGCTGTTCTTCTTTGCTGTCTATATCCACATGTTCCGCGGTCTCTACTACGGGTCCTACAAGGCCCCCCGCGAGATCACATGGATCATCGGCATGCTTATCTATCTGATGATGATGGCTGCCGGTTTCATGGGCTACGTTCTACCATGGGGCCAGATGTCGTTCCACGGTACAGCCGTGATCACAGGCCTGTTCGGTGCGATTCCATTCGTTGGCGATTATTTGCAGACGTTGCTGTTGGGTGCTGGCGCTGTTGGGCAACCTGCGCTGAACCGCTTCTTCTCGCTGCACTATCTGCTGCCATTCATCATTGCTGGTCTTGTGATCGTGCACATCTGGGCATTCCATACGACAGGCAACAACAACCCAACTGGGGTTGAGGTGCGTCGCGGTAGCAAAGAAGAAGCTGCAAAAGACACCCTGCCGTTCTGGCCTTACTTCGTGATCAAAGATTTATTTGCGCTGGCCATTATTTTGGCTGTGTTCATGGCAGTTGTTGGCTTCATGCCAAACTATCTTGGTCACCCTGACAACTATATCCCAGCCAACGCGCTTGTGACACCTTCACACATCGTGCCCGAATGGTACTACCTGCCATTCTACGCGATCCTGCGGGCGTTCACCGCGGATGTCTGGGCCGTTCAGCTTGTGAACCTCCTGAGCTTCGGCATCATCGACGCCAAGTTCTTTGGCGTGTTGGCGATGTTCGGCGCGATCTTTGTGATGGCGCTGGCCCCTTGGTTGGACACATCGTCTGTCCGGTCCGGCCGGTTCCGGCCAATGTTCAAGTGGTGGTTCGCCCTGCTGGTCGTGGACTTCATCGTCCTGATGTGGGCTGGGTCTCGTCCTGCTGAATTCCCATACGACTGGATTTCGCTGATTGGTGCGACCTACTGGTTTGCTTACTTCCTGATCATCCTGCCTATCTTGGGTGTGATCGAAAAGCCGCTGACACCACCAGCAACAATCGAAGATGACTTTAATGCGCACTACGGCCCAAAAGATGGTGGCTCTGCTACCACTTCGGCTGAGTGAGAAAGGACCAAAACTGATGTTCCGTAAACTCACCCTCGCTGCTGTTTTGGCCGTATCGGCCACATCCGCAGCCGCTGAATCCGCAGCGCATATCGAAGACTTCGACTTCTCCTTCGAGGGACCTTTTGGGTCCTTCGATCAGAACCAGCTGCAACGCGGTTTGAAAATCTACACCGAGGTTTGCTCAGCATGTCACGGTCTGGAATTGGTTGCGTTCCGCAATTTGCATGATGAAGGCGGGCCGTCACTGCCAGCGGATCAAACGCTCGCCTATGCGGAAGGCTTCGAGATTTATGACGAATCGATCGAAGATTACCGTGCTGCGACACCAGCTGATAAGTTCCCTGGGTCATCCTTGGAAAATGCGCCTGACCTGTCCTTAATGGCAAAGGCACGTGCTGGCTTTCATGGCCCATACGGTACTGGCTTGAACCAGTTGTTCAAAGGCATGGGTGGCCCCGAGTATATCGCGTCCTTGATGACCGGTTACGAAGAAGCCCCTGAATGCGCGCCAGAAGATTTCGACGGTCAGTACAACGTGGCATTTGCCGCGGGTGGCTATCCTGATGAGTGCAAATACGAGAACGGTGATCACAAATATCCTGGATCTTGGATTGCGATGGGGCAGCCGCTTTACGGTGAAGACGTCGACTTTGACGATGGCCATTCCAACGATCTGCACCACGAAGCAGAAGATGTTGCAGCTTTCCTGATGTGGACAGCCGAGCCCAAGATGATGGCGCGTAAACAGGCTGGCCTGACCGGTGTGATCTTCCTGATCATCTTGTCGGTACTGCTTTACCTGACAAACAAACGTCTCTGGGCGCCGCATAAAAACAAAGACTAATCGCAACAAATGTTGTGTTGAAAAGGCCCGCCAATTTGGTGGGCCTTTTTCGTTTCACGCGTAGGATGGGTTTTAACCCATCTTGCCCAAATAACCGCGCAGACCTGACGGTGGGTCTGCGAATATCGCGGCAGTTGGCTGCGGCGCGTGAACGACGCCGTCCGCAACCCACGCCACATGGTCCGCAATCCGCCGCGCATCTGCGGGGTCATGCGTCACCATAAGAACCGTCGCCCCTGCATCTTGCACCAACATCTCTTGCATCAAATCAAGCATCTCTTCCTTCAGGCTTGGCCCAAGCGCCGCAAACGGCTCGTCCAACAAGACAACAGGTCGATCTGCCAACAGCAAACGCGCCAGCGCGACGCGGCTTTGTTGCCCGCCAGACAGTGCCGCCGGCTTACGATCAGCCATATCTTTTAGCCCAACGCGGATTAGAACCGCCATAACCGTACCGCGTTCAGCGGCATCCAGCCTACCACGCGATCGCAACCCAAGGCCAACATTTTCAAAGATGCTTAGGTGCGGAAACAGGTTATTGTCTTGAAACAACATACTTACCGGGCGCTTCCCAGGCGCTGCAGACATAAACGAGTCATCATCTAACAGAACATCCCCGCTCTGCGCCGCGAAAAACCCCGCGATCGCCAACAGCAAAGTGGATTTCCCTGCACCAGACGGGCCAATCACGGCGGTAATCGCCTGCTTTGCAAAACGCACATCAGCGCTTAGATGAAACGCCCCTTGGGTCAGTTCCAGTTTTTCACAAGTCAGCATCAACACGACCTCCTCGGTCACATATCCAAAACAACGCAAAGCTTAGCACAAGCAGGACCAGTGCAGCGCCCGCAGCCGCATCCATCCGGTAGGCACCCATCAAACGGTACATCGCAAGCGGTAGTGTTTCTTGGGCGTCGCCTGCGAACAAAGCGATCACGCCCAAGTCACCCATCGACAACGCCGCTGCCAAACCCGACGCAAACCCCAACGGCCTACGCAATCGTGGCAAGACGACCCGTGTCGTCCAGACCCAAGGCGACATATCTAAGATCGCACTAAGCCGTGCATAATCAGATGTGATTTTATCAACGGTAGGCGCGACCGACCGCAACGCAAAAGGCAACGCCAGCACCGCATTGACCAAGGCAGTCACAACTAAGGCGAGTTTTGCGGGATTGGCAAACGGATAGACCAGCAAGAACAACCCCGTCCCCACGACCAACGATGACGCCGCCAATGGCAAAACGCCGACAAGCCCGACAATCCAGCCACCCCGTAACGCAAGCGCCAGCGTCAGCCCGATACAAAGCGCAGCCGAGATGGCCGCAACGATCACCGACCGCAACGCGGCCCGCCAAATGTCGATTGGAAGCTCAAACAAACCCGGCACGCCGCGCACAATCACCATTATCAACGGCATCAACAGGAATGTTGCCGCCAGCGCGATGATCACGCCGTCACCCCAACGGCTTCCGTCCCACCGATCAACGCTGCGGTCTAGGCCCGTGCCCAGCCCGTCAACCGCAGTCATACGCCATGCCAATGTGGCCGCGATCAGGCACAGCCCAAATTGGATCAGCGCCAGCATTGCCGCACGGCCCAAGTCGAAATCAAACCGCAGTGCTTGGTAAATCGCCAGTTCCACCGTTGTTGCACGCGGTCCGCCGCCCAAGGTGAGCGCAACTGCAAAGCTGGTCAGACAAATCAGAGAAACGATTAGAAATGCAGGTGGTAAAACCGTGCGCAACATGGGCCATTCAAGCATCCGTCCAACAGGGGTGTCAAGGCTTGCAGCCAGCCGGAACCGCTCCGCTGGAATGGATAACCATCCTTGTAAAATTAGACGTGTCACCAGCGGAAGGTTAAAAAACACATGCGCCAAAACGACGCCATGAAAGCCGTAAATTGACACTTCGGGCAGACCCAAGGCCCCCAACGCATCGTTCAAAATCCCGTTCCGACCGAAAACGGCCAGCAGACCCAGAACAGCAACGATCACGGGTAAAAGAAACGGAGCACCCAAAAGCGTCACCAGCACGGACCGCCCCCAGAATCGTCGCCGCGCCAATGCCCGAGCCACTGGGATCGCTAGCAAACAACTTAACCCTGCGGACACCAATGCTTGCGTAACGGTAAACGTGACGGCAGCCCAGTCAGCGGCGCCAAGTCCGCGTCCCCAATCCGCGCGCCACGCCACGGCACCCAAGGTGCCAAGCGTCAATACAAGCACAAGCCCGACAGCAACGCCGCCGGGCTTGGTTGGGTTTATTGTGACAGCGCTGTGCGCCATTCGTCCAATGCCGCAGGCCGTGCAGCCAACGCATCCTCTGGCGACATCAACAGCGCCTTTGCAGGGGTGATCAGCGTATCAAAGCCGTCTGGCAGGCCGCCTGTTGTTGCCGTCGCTGGGTACATCCAGTTGGTTGTTGGGATGATGGTCTGGAATATGTCGCCGACCATAAACGCCAAGAACTGATCAGCCAATTCGGGAACATCCGTGCTGGCAACTTTGCCCGCAACTTCGACCTGCATATAATGACCCTCGTCAAACGCCCACGCGACCTTACTGTCGTCTTCTTCGGCAATCAGGTGATACGCGGGGGATGTCGTGTAGGACAGTGCTGCGTCTGCCTCGCCATCCAAAAACAACCCGTACGCTTCAGACCAACCGGGTGTGACAGTAACGATGTTATCTGCCAAGTCAGCCCAGATTTGACCGGCGTCATCGCCATAAGCAGCCTTAACCCACATCAGCAGGCCAAGGCCAGGTGTGGACGACCGTGGGTCTTGGATTACGACCTTGATGTCGCTGTCGGCCAATGCGCGAAGTGACGCAGGCGCATCTGCTCCTGCGTTCCCGACAAAAGCAAAGTAACCCCAGTCAAACGGCAGAAATTCGGTGTCGTCCCATGCAATGGGCAATGCCAAATCAGCGGTCACACCGTGCGGGGCAAACAGGCCCGTGGCGCGGGCGGCGGCTGTCAAGTTTGTATCCAAACCCAGAACCACGTCGGCCTGAGTGCGCGGACCTTCAAGCTGAAGACGCGCCAAAAGCGCGGCACCATCGCCAGCACCCACAAATTGCAGATCGCAGGCACAGGTTTCTTCAAACGCAGCCTCCACCGCGGGGCCGGGGCCCCAATCGCTAGTAAAACTGTCGTATGTCATAACTGTCAGAATTGGGATCTCGGCAGTGGCAGCAGTAGCCATGCAAAGTCCCGCGACAGTCGTCAGAATGATTGGTTTCATCATCATATCCTCCAAATGCGACGGGCGGATTGGGGGACAGCGGAATTGCTAGACCTTCCCTCCGCCGGTCTTAACCGGTTCAGGTTCGACGGGTACGCTTGCGCATCTCAGCCTTGTAAGGCCCCCCGAGGTAGGGCTTAGGTAGCGCGACATAAATCAAAAGGCAACAACATGAATGATCACACAAAGGGCATCGCGATTACGACACTTGGCATTCTGCTCGTGACGCCTGATACGATTTTCGTGCGGATAATCACGGCAGACCCAATGGTGATCAGCTTTTGGCGCGGGCTGTTGTCGGGAATTGTTGTTCTGATTTTGGTCAGTGCAATCCAAGGGCGGGCTGGGTTTCGGCTGTCTCTTATACACATCTGACGCTGCCGACGAATAG
>CAJXTP010000073.1 GCA_913061335.1 uncultured Loktanella sp. | reverse complement strand
CTCGTCCGGTAAGGGGGGTTCTAGAGTTAGTAACATAGACCCGCAACCCCTATTTTACAAAAACGTGAAATTCTTTGCATTTCACCGATTTACCCATGTTTTAAGGGGCTTAGCTGCGGGATATTTCGCCGACCCTAGGTCACTTCGCAACTTTATGACCCTCTCGATTTACGCCAATCCCTACATCTAGGGTTATCCACAGGCTTACCCACAAGAGGCTGCGCAAATCACCGATTCACTCTGGGTGAATTACAGGATTTTCTTGCGACTCCACGTGAATCGCACCGCAAGCAGCCCTAGAATTACGGCCATGTAGATAATCGGCTCGATCTGAAAGCCCTTCACCAGCCAAAGATAGTGAATACCAGCAAGCACAGCGATCAGATACGTCAGCTTATGCAACTTACGCCAAACCAACGGTCCCAGCTTGCGCATCGACCGGTTGTTGGATGTGATCGCCAATGGGATCATCAGCACAAAGGCCGCCATCCCAACCGTCACGTATTTGCGTTTCACAACCTCCATCCAGACCCGTTCAAACGTTTGCACATCCAAAACCGCCCAGACGAGAAAATGTGCGAGGATCAGGAAACAAGTTGTCACCCCAATGGCGCGGCGAAACTTAATCAAGTTGATCCCCGTCCATGTACGCAACGGCGTAATCAACAACCCTGCAATCAGCAGCTTCAGCCCAAGCTCTCCGTATTCACGTTCCAGCCAATTGATCGGCTCCGGACCGCCGCCCTTTCCGGTCGCAGCCAGATAGAACATCCAGCCCGTCCATGCAGCGACAATCCAATAGATCGGCCAAGCGGGAATTTTGCGCAGGGCGCCGTTGATTGTATTCGCAACTGTCATGGGGGAACTTTTCTATG
This sequence comes from uncultured Loktanella sp., assembly GCA_913061335.1. Taxonomy (GTDB): domain Bacteria; phylum Pseudomonadota; class Alphaproteobacteria; order Rhodobacterales; family Rhodobacteraceae; genus Yoonia. The sequence goes on along the minus strand of CAJXTP010000073.1, from coordinate 10,950 downwards.
TATATATAGTAAGCGACCCGACACCTGCCGAGCCGCATTGGAATTTAGCTGTCTACGGTCAGGTCCATGCCTTCGTACAGGCTGGCGACTTCGTCTTCATATCCGTTGAACATCAATGTTGGCTGACGCTTGGCAAACAAGCCGCCACCAATCTCGCGGTGGGTTGCTTGGGACCAACGTGGATGATCGACCGTTGGATTCACGTTACTATAGAAACCGTATTCACGCGCATTGGCTTTGTTCCAGCTCGTCGGTGGTTCTCGATCAGTCACAGTGATGCGCACAATCGACTTGATCGATTTGTAGCCATACTTCCAAGGGACAACGATACGGATCGGCGCGCCTGATTGTTTGGCAAGCGGCTCGCCGTAGATACCCGTCGCCAACATAGTCAGCGGATGCATCGCCTCGTCCATGCGCAGGCCCTCAACATAAGGGAAGTCCAGCACGCGGCGCTGAACGCCGATCATGTTCTCTTCTTGTACGACAGTTTCAAAGGCCACGTATTTGCCATTTGCCTGCACCCCCGCCTTTTTCAAAACGTCTGCCAGTTCGACACCATTCCATGGCACAACCATCGCCCATGCCTCGACACAGCGGAACCGGTAGATGCGTTCTTCGATATCAAGACCGTCGATCAGATCTGCGACACTATATTCACCCGGATTATCAACAAGACCATCAACCTTAATCGACCAAGGCGACGTCACCAATTTATGGGCGTTCTCAGCAGGGTCGCCCTTGCCTGTACCGAACTCGTAAAAGTTGTTGTATGTAGTGATGTCCTCAAGACTGTTTGGTTTAAGCGTATCCTGCGCGGCCGCTTGGGTCGCGCTGAACCCGATTGCACCCAATCCGGCAGCGCCTGCCATGATCTGTCGACGGCTCATCACCATCGATTTGGGGGTTACATCAGCAGCAGTCAGGTCGTTGGTCCAGCGATAGGCCATTAAGGCACCTCCATAAAAAGACAGTCAAAATGTCTCACAAGCTTATACTAGGAAACAATTTGAAAGATTCCTCACGATCCCGCCACCTCACAAAAATGTCAGAATTGATGCGATTCTCTAGCGACCCGCCTCACTTCGAAACAATCGCCCTCAGGAGGTAGTATTGTCTTCCGCGATCAACCATAGGGTCCTATTTTCGCCGCAATTCGGCTAATTCCTTGTTAATTAATTCCGAATTTCCTACTGTCCCTCCATATTCTTGACACGATTTAGTGACCTGCCCTTTTTTTGCAATGTTGCATTTTTTCAATTGTGCTGAGGCAAATACACCTGCGCGGGCAGGCGACTAACATAATTGGGGAACAAAATGCCATTAACAACACTAGAACAATCGATCTTTGATGCCGTCTATGGCGCAGAATTTTTATCAGTTGCGCCGTCCGTCGGCGCGGACATTATGGCGGGTACTGCGGGTGATGACGTTATCAACCTGCTTGGCGGTAATGACATTTACGCTGGTGGCGCGGGCAATGACAAAATTAAAGGCGGCGCAGGCAACGATCGCCTCTTTGGAGAAGATGGAAACGACGTCCTCTTCGGCGGTTCAGGACACGACTTCATTGCGGGCGGCAACGGCAAAGATAGCATTCGTGGCGGTGCCGATAACGATCGCATCGAAGGCGGCGCAGGCGGAGATAAAATCTGGGGCGACAGCGGCGACGACGCAATCTTTGGCGGTGACGGCAACGATATTGCTTATGGCGGCGTGGGCGATGACTTCATCCATGGTGGCACTGGCAATGATAAGTTACGCGGTGGCTCAGGCGATGATCGCCTCTTTGGCGGCAACGGGCATGACCACATGAACGGTAACTCTGGCAATGACATCATGGGCGGCGGCAAGGGCAACGACGCAATGCGCGGCGGTGCAGGCAACGACGTGATGGAAGGCAACGAAGGCCGCGACAACATGTTCGGTGACAGCGGTAATGACATCATCTCTGGCGACGCAGGCGACGACAAAATTACCGGCGGAACTGGCAACGACACCTTGAGTGGTGGCGAGGGCGCAGACACCTTCAACTTCTCCTCGGGTGATGGCGCGGACACAATTACCGATTTCGAAATTGGCGTTGATTCTATTGTGGTGGACGGCGCCAATCTGGACGCTTGGCTCGATAATTACGCAAATTGGGACTTTCTCAGCATGTCGGAATACAGCACCACAATCTACGCCAGCAGCGGTGACATCATCGTGCTGGACAATGTTGATGGCACGGAGTTCGTCGATACCTATCTCTAATATTTTGGGCTTGAATTGCCTGAAATGAAATCAGCCCCGTAGTTTTCTCTGCGGGGCTGATTTGCATTTGGAGTGTCCCATTGAGGACCCGCAAAAAACCCATCACACCATAATTGAGATGTATCCTAGCGCTCTTCATCAAAAAGGGCCGGATCAACCATGATCTGGCCCTTTTGCGTTTCAAAGCTGGGCTTGATTAATGCACAACAGCATCGTCAGGCTTCGGGCGGTTTGAAGCGGCCACGCGGTCGCCGACGATCAACCCATCAGGCCCCGCATCGACACTCACCGTGGCACCGTCTAGGACATCACCGGCCAAGATCATCTCGGCCAATGGGTCTTGTACAGCACGTTGGATAACCCGCTTTAACGGCCGCGCGCCAAACACAGGATCATATCCCTCGTCAGCAAGCCATTTCAGCGCACCATCAGACATATCAAGCGTCATGTTGCGCCCAACCAATCGCTTGGACAGCAGTCCCAGTTGGATTTCCACGATGCCAGCCATGTCTTCGCGGGCCAAGCGGTCAAAGATGACAGTTTCGTCCAAGCGGTTCAAGAACTCTGGCCGGAAATGTCCGCGCACAGCGTCCATCACATCATCTTTAGCCGCAGAGGCATCCGCACCGTCTGGCAGTTGGCTCAATGCCTGCGCCCCAAGGTTTGACGTCAGGATGATCAGCGTTTGCTTAAAATCAACCTTGCGGCCCTGCCCATCGGTCAGCACCCCATCGTCAAGCACCTGCAACAGCACGTTGAACACATCTGGATGCGCCTTTTCGACCTCGTCAAACAGCACAACCTGATACGGACGCCTGCGCACGGCTTCTGTCAGCACACCGCCCTCGTCATAGCCAACATAGCCTGGAGGCGCACCAATCAGGCGCGACACAGCATGTTTTTCCATAAACTCGGACATATCGATGCGAACCATCGCGTTGTCGTCATCAAACAAATACTCGGCCACAGCCTTGGTCAGCTCAGTTTTTCCGACTCCCGTTGGCCCAAGAAACAAGAACGACCCAAGTGGGCGGTTCTCGTCGTTCAGACCAGCGCGCGCGCGGCGGACCGCATTGGACACGGCTGTGACCGCAGTACGCTGACCGATCACACGGCGACCAAGCTCTTCTTCCATAAGCAGCAGCTTTTCGCGCTCGCCTTCAAGCATCTTGGACATTGGAATGCCGGTCCAACGCTCAACGACCTCAGCGATCTGTTCAGGGCGCACCGCATCTTCAACCATCAGGTCATCGGATTGCTCTGCCTCGGCCAGCTTGCGCTCAAGATCAGGTATCACGCCATAAGACAGCTCTCCGGCTTTGGCCAAATCGCCTTCGCGCTTGGCGATATCCAGTTCGGCGCGGCCACGATCAAGCTGTTCTTTCAGGCCGCGCGACCCTTCCAACTTGTCACGCTCGGCTTGCCATTTGGCGGTCATCTCGGACGCACGGTCCTGCAAATCAGCCAGCTCTTTTTCAAGCTTTGTAAGCCGGTCCTTGGACGCGGCATCGTCTTCTTTGCCTAGCGCCATTGCCTCAATCTGCAACTGCATGATTGACCGGTCCAGCGCATCCAGCTCTTCTGGTTTGCTGTCGACTTCCATGCGCAAACGGCTGGCAGCTTCGTCCATCAAATCGATGGCCTTATCGGGCAAAAACCGATCCGTGATATAGCGATGCGACAAGGTCGCTGCAGCTACCAGCGCGGCATCGGCAATACGCACACCGTGGTGCAGCTCGTATTTTTCTTTGATCCCACGCAAGATGCTAACCGTATCTGTTACAGTCGGTTCCTCAACCAAAAGTGGCTGGAAACGGCGTGCCAATGCGGCATCCTTTTCCACGTACTTGCGGTATTCATTCAACGTGGTGGCACCAATGCAATGCAGCTCACCACGGGCCAGCGCAGGTTTGATCAAGTTGGCAGCATCCATCGCACCCTCGGACGCACCGGCGCCAACAAGGGTGTGCATCTCGTCGATAAACAAAATTATCTCGCCAGCGGCATCCTCGATCTCTTTCAAGACCGATTTCAAGCGTTCCTCAAATTCACCGCGATATTTCGCGCCAGCAATCAAGGCGCCCATATCAAGCGACATTAGCTTTTTGTTCTTCAGGCTTTCGGGGACGTCGCCATTCACAATCCGCAACGCCAAACCTTCGGCAATTGCGGTCTTACCGACACCAGGTTCACCGATTAGCACAGGGTTATTCTTGGTCCTGCGTGACAATACCTGCATCGCACGGCGAATTTCTTCATCACGGCCAATGATCGGGTCGATTTTACCTTGCTCGGCGGCCTCTGTCAGGTCGCGGGCATATTTGGCCAAAGCGTCATAACCGTCTTCGGCGCTGGCGCTATCGGCAGTGCGGCCCTTGCGAATGTCATTGATCGCTGCGTTCAGGCCTTGGGCCGTCACGCCACCCGTATCCAGCGCATCCTTGGCCTTAGACTTCACCAAAGCGAGCGCCATTAACAAACGTTCCACAGGGACAAAACTGTCGCCCGCCTTTTTGGCCAGCTTTTCAGCTTCGGCCATAATCTTGCCAGTCGCGCTGTCCAGATATACCTGCCCGGCATCGCCAGACACAGTCGGGATCTTGGACACTGCCGCGTCCACGGCCAAACGCACAGCAGGTGCATCGCCACCGCCACGGGTGATCAAATTGGCAGCAAGCCCTTGGTCATCATCCATTAACGCTTTGAGCAAATGTTCAGGCGCAAGCCGTTGATGGCTTTCGCGCATTGCGATCGTCTGAGCGGCTTGTACAAAACCGCGCGACCGCTCTGTGAACTTATCTAAATTCATGGGTCTCTCCTTTGTAATAAGCACCCGACCGTGACGCGCCCGCATTCGCGGCACACGCCCTTCTTGGGCCTCCCTTAATAGATGGGATGCAACCCCACTGGGTTCAAGATGACTTGTAATTTCGACCGCGCAATAAGTGAAAAGGGGGAACCAATTCGATAAGTTCCCCAAGTAATCCGGTACTGGCGGCGACATATGTAGGTCACGGAAAAGGGCAGTTTAGTTTATGAAAAACACGAAAGCACCAGACGGAAAAGCAACTCACAAGCCCCAAGGCTTGCGCGATTCCATTGCGACTCGCCTCAAGGCGCATGACGCTGCTGTGCGGTCCATGTTATCAGACGAAACAAAACCCAAGACTGACACCAAGGACGCGTAACCAGTAGTTTGTATACCCCAGTTCCAGCGATTTTCTTCCCCAGAATTTCGCATGGATGTTCCGGTGGTGTCGTCACCGTGAACCTTAGGACGCGGCTGCCCCCAACGCAGCCGCGTCTTTTGGCATTTTTGGGGTGAGTTGCGCCGCACTCGACCACAGGCTATGCCGCCAATAACCGCAGTAATGGAGAGCCCACATGTCCGATGACCGCCTGATCGTTGCCCTTGATGTCCCAAATATTCTTGATGGGTTGGCCTTGGCCGCAAAACTGGGCGACGCCGTTAGCTTTTATAAAATTGGCCTCGGCATGTTAACCGGCGGCGGCATGGCCTTAGCCAACGAACTAAAATCTGATCACGGCAAACGCATTTTCATGGATATGAAGTTCTTTGACATCGGCGCCACCGTGGAGGCTGCAGTGCGCGGCATGGCGCAATTTGATTTGGACCTATTAACCGTTCACGGCGACCCGCATGTAGTGGCCGCCGCCAAACAAGGGGCCGCCGGATCAAATATGAAAATCATGGCGGTCACGATTCTAACATCACTCGACCGCGATGATCTGGATGCATCCTGCATTAAGGCGGGCAGCATAACCGACCTTGTCCAAGAACGGGCTGGCTTGGCGTTCCTTGCTGGGGCCGACGGGGTGATTGCTTCACCACAAGAAGCCGCGCTAATCCGCGCATTACCAGAAGCAGAAGGCAAGTTGATCGTGACACCGGGCGTGCGCCCTGTTGGTGCTGATTTGGGTGACCAAAAACGGATCGCCACCCCTGCACAAGCCATCGCAGATGGGGTCGACCATATTGTCGTTGGCCGCCCAATCTGGCAAGCCGCTGATCCACGGGCGGCCGCATTGGCAATCACCGCTGAGATGGCCTCGCCTCAGGCGAAAAAACCGAACGCCTAAGGCGGTCACAACCGCGTTCGTCAATGGAAATGAAACTTTATTCCTAGATACGTGGTCCTGTCTCAAGTTGAGACGGGATAAGGACCACGATCATGCGCATCAATAACCTCCGCTACGATGCTCGCGTCGGCATATTCGAGGCATCGGTGGACATCAGGCGCGATGGGCGCATCTTCCGCTATCCCTGTGAATTACGAGCACCACAAACAATGGACCCCGCATCTATTACAGCAGGGCTCGCAGCCCGTGCCTTACATATGTCCGACGCCGCCCGCGACTAGCATTTAGTTGTCGTTGATATCGCGGTCCCAGATTTTGACCGACCCAGTTTTTAATCCAAACATCCGGCGCATTGCCAAATACGCGACCAGCGAAAACACAGCAAAAATCACGAGCGTGATCGCAAGACCGCCCACTGTGATCACCGTCAGAACCAGTCCCAAGGCCAAAGCGCCCAGCGCAAAACCCAAGAATACATAGCCCGGCACCAGCACCTCGGCGGTGGCCAAAATCAATGCAGCCGAAAACCAAACCCAAGACAGCTCCCAAAGCATCATCCTACTTCCCTTTCAACATCTTGAACGCATCGCCAAACGCCTCAACCGCGTTGGCAGGTAAGATGATCGTCTGCTTACCTGCGCCAGACCCTAAGTTATTCAAAGCTTCGACTTGCTTCAAGGCAACCTGATACTGCGCCGCTTCCAGCCCGTTTTCAGAAATCACAGCAGCCACAACCTTGGTCGCATAAGCTTCGGCATCAGCCAGAACACGGCGGGCTTTGGCCTCTTGCTCGGCGGCATATAAATCGGCGTCGGCCTGCAATTCAACTGCACGCTTGCTACCTTCGGCTTCGGTGACTTGCGCACGGCGAGCACGCTCAGCGTTCAATTGCTGCAACATCGCGGACCGCGTCGCATCGTCGAGGTTCACATCTAGAATTTCAGCGCGGGTCACTTCGATACCCCAGTCATCAACCTGCTGGGCCACCTGCGTGCGCACAGCATCAATCAAGGTCGACCGGTTCGCTTGAACCTGATCCAGTTCCATTCGGCCAATCTCGGACCGCACAATACCTGCAACTGTCGTGGAAATCGCAGCATCCACATCGCGAATACGGTATACAGTCTTTTCAGGCTCAATGATCCGGTAGAACACCGACGTCTCGACCTGAACAAGCACGTTATCGGACGTAATTGCATCCTGCGTCATCGACGGCAGCTGGCGCTCTAGCACGCTGACCTTGTGGCGGATTTTGTCTAAAAACGGTACGATGAAATTGATCCCAGGTCCAAGCACCACGCGCAGGCGGCCAAACCGCTCGACAACATGCTTTTCGCTTTGCGGCACGATACGCACACCAGCGTAAATGCAAACGATGATAAACACCGCCAACAGCAAAAGCGATATGCCCTGGCCCGAAAATTCAGTTGCAATTTGTTCCATGTGCGGCGCTATCCCTTTTATTTCAATAAAGGACAGCTAAGCATCATTTAGTCAGTTTTCAACGCAATACCGGCGGAAGGCAGCGCAATAGTTCCTTCAAATCGATCCGCAATCGTTGCACCAATTGCATTTGCGGTTGCAGGGCTTAGCGTCCAACCGAGGTGCCCGTGGCCCGTGTTATAAAACACCCGATCATGCCTGCCTTGACCGACGCGCGGTATCATATTGGGCATCATCGGACGCAACCCCGCCCAAGGCACGCAATTCTCGGTGGATACATCAGGGAAATGCGTCTCGACCCATTTGATCAAGGGGTCCACACGATCAGCACGGATATCACGGTTTTCGCCGTTAAATTCCGCAGTGCCCGCCACGCGGAACCGTCCCTTGCCCAACCGCGATGTGACGATCTTTGCTTTGTCATCCAGCAGCGATACATAAGGGGCTGCCCTTTGGCTTTCTGCATCGTCCAAGTTCACCGTAATGGAATAGCCTTTGACAGGATATACATTCACACGGTCGCCCAACATGGCTGCAAATTTACGCGATGCGACGCCAGCCGACACAACAACAGCGTCAAACCGGACTTCGTCCGTGGTCACTACGGTCACGCCATCGTCGGCCTTTTGCAGGTCGGTCACGGGATCGCCAAGACGGAACGTGACCCCTTGGGTCATCAGCCACTTCGCCAACCCATGCGTGAACTTATGAATGTCGCCGGTGCTGTCGCTTTGCGTCCAATACCCGCCAATAATGTCACCGCGCAACATTGGTTCTTTGACTGCGACCTCGGCAGCTGACAACTCTTGACGGTGCACACCGCCCTCGGCCAGCAATTTGTTAATCATGCGGGCATGTTTGAAATCGGCCTCGGTCTTGTAGAAATGTAAAATGCCTGCGGGGCTGAAATCAAAGTCGACGCCAGACCGATCCGCCATTTCAGCCAGATCCGCACGCGCAGCAACAGCCAAACCAGCTGTCATTACAGTGTTCTTTTTATAGCGCGGGATATTCGCCAAAAACTCGGCCATCCAGCTGATCTTGTGCCATCCGGGGCGCGGATTTACGGACAAAGGTGCGTTGCTTTGCATCATCCACTTGATCCCCTTCAGGACCGTGGACCATTGGTTCCAAGTCTCGGCGTTGGACGCAGACAACTGACCCCCATTGGCGAAACTGGTTTCCATACCAGCATAGCGCTGACGGTCATAAACCGTCACATCAAACCCGCGTACATGAAGGGCATAAGCAGTGGTAACACCGGTAATTCCGGCACCGATAACAGCAACGTGGGGCATGGTATTTTCCTAACCAATAAGGTGCATTTGCACCCGCAGCCCCCACCGTCACTGAACCTGAGAGATTCACCCAAGCGGGTTTGCTCCTTCGGTGGACCATCTAAGGTCTCTCTTCGGCGTTTTGCGCGTCAACCGGTCCATTTGCCTGAGAGTGACCGGGGCGGTTGCTCCTTCGGCGCGGACCAAACCGACTCTCCCGGTTGATACGTTTCCTATCGGAAACATAACCAAGTTTTACAAACGGATCAAGCGGTCTGTAGATCCATCCATGCGATTAATCGTGGCGGAAACGAAGGGACGACATTTGGCGTGTTCAAAAACTGATCAGGGGTCATCATCATCCAACGTTGCCCCTCATCGCCCAGCACAACTTGGTCGATCAATTTGGCATCCAAACGAGCTACATAAAACCAATTCATATAATCTGGTTGGTTAAGTGACTGATACCGCACGGCATGGCAAATCGCGGTTTCGGGCAAGTCCAAGCTCACCTCTTCGCGGACTTCACGGGTCAACGTCTGCACTGGGGTTTCGCCTGCATCCCGCATTCCACCGGGAAAGTCCCAGCAATTCGGGCTTGAAATATGGGCAAAGTCATCGCGCAAAATCACGATCAACGCGTCGCCCAAAAACAACGCCACATGCGCCCCAAGAAATTCTGTATCATCCATGCGGATCACCTTAGCCGTTGTGGGCAACCTCCGCGCACCTTATCTTGCAAGCCATGCCCATTCTTTGCCGCGACTGTTTGACGACTTATGATACCGGCACTCGCTGCACGGCCTGTCGCAGCCCGCGCAAAATTGCCCACCCCGAACTATTCGACCTGACCATCGCCCACATGGACTGCGATGCATTCTATGCGAGCGTGGAAAAGCGCGACAATCCAGACCTTGCAGACAAACCGGTCATTATCGGGGGCGGCAGGCGCGGCGTTGTATCGACTGCCTGCTATGTAGCGCGGATCAAAGGCGTGAAATCCGCGATGCCGATGTTTCAGGCGCTGAAACTCTGCCCAGAAGCCGTTGTCGTCAGCCCGCGCATGGACGCCTATGTCGAAGCGTCAAAAGCAATCCGAGCCATGATGGATGAACTCACGCCGAACGTGGAACCCCTGTCATTGGACGAGGCATTCATGGACATGACTGGCACCGCTCGTCTGCACGGTGCACCGCCTGCGGTGATGTTGGCGCGGTTGATCAAACGGATGAAGGACGAGGTCGGGCTCAGTGGGTCAATCGGACTTTCCCACAATAAATTCCTCGCCAAAGTCGCGTCTGATCTGGATAAACCGCGCGGGTTTTCTGTCATCGGCAAGGCCGAGACCACTGAATTCCTGCGGCCCAAGCCAGTTCGCCTGATCTGGGGGATCGGCCCCGTGGCGCAAGAAAGCCTTGGCAAGGCAGGTATTCGCACGTTCGACGACTTGCTTCGCTGGGACAGACGCGACCTGCACGACCGGTTCGGTGATATGGGCGAGCGGCTCTATGGCCTTGCGCGCGGTGAAGACCCGCGACGTATTTCAACCAACACGCCGGTCAAAGGTATCTCGAATGAGACGACCTTCAACGACGATACCAACGACCCCGACATCCTTGATGGGCATATTTGGCGCATGGCCGAAAAGGTAAGCGCGCGGGCCAAGGCCAAAGACATCGCAGGCCGCGTTGTGACGCTAAAACTGAAAACCTCGGCGCACAAAAGCATCACGCGGCGGCTGTCCTTGCATACACCAACCCAGCTGGCCGACACCATCTACCGGACCGCGCGCGGGCTGTTTGATCAAGCGGGCGGCATGGGACCATTCCTGTCTCTTATACACATCTCCGAGCCCACGAGACCTCTCTACATCTCG
>CAJXTP010000072.1 GCA_913061335.1 uncultured Loktanella sp. | reverse complement strand
GATGTAGAGAGGTCTCGTGGGCTCGGAGATGTGTATAAGAGACAGCTTTCCATCCGGCCAACGTGTGTTTGCTGGAGCTGAAGTTCGGCCGTATCCTCGATTGTGAGGATGCGTTCGTTATTGTCGATGAATGACGAAAGCGCGTTGAGCGTCGTCGTTTTACCAGACCCCGTACCGCCGGACACGATGATGTTCAGACGGGTCGCAACGGCGGCCTGCAGATAGGCGGCCATTTCTTCGGTGAAGGCACCAAAGTCGACGAGGTCTTCGATGCCGAGCTTGTCCTTTTTAAACTTACGAATGGACACAAGGCTGCCGTCAACGGCGACGGGGGGAACCATGGCGTTGAAACGCGAGCCGTCTTGCAAACGCGCATCGACGTAGGGGTTAGATTCGTCAACGCGACGGCCAACGGCGGACACAATTTTATCGATGATCCGCATCAAATGCTTTTCATCTTTAAAGGTAATGTCGGTCAGTTCCAGTTTACCATCACGTTCCACAAACACCTGCTGCGGGCCGTTCACGAGAATATCGTTTACTGTGTCGTCTTTGAGGAGCAATTCAAGCGGACCAAGACCCGTTACCTCAAAGAACAGATCCTGGGTCAGTGTCTGGCGTTCTTCGCGGTTGAGGACGATGCCCATTTCCTCGAGGGATTCTCGGGCAATCAAATCGATTTCTGACCGCAGATCCGCCTCTGACGCTGTTTCAAGAGCGGCAAGGTTAAGATTGTCCAGCAAGGCCTTGTGCAATTCGAGCTTGATGTTTCCTAGACGTTCCTTGCGGCGCTTTTCTTTGTCGGCGGTTCCGCCTTCGGCCGCTTTGGTCGGCATCGCTTTCATCAATGTTTGACGAGGCGCCTCAGCGGCCGCGACCGGTATTGCTGCCGGACTAGCTTGTTTAACAAGGGTTGCGCCTGATTTTGGTGCCTGACCGGATGGTTTTTTATATTTTGAAAACATCTTTTGTGTCCTTAACCTTGAGCAGCGGCTTCATCCGCTTGATTTACGTCGTGAACGGATTTCGCGAGCTTTGCGATTTCCTTGCGCAACGCATTTTTAGGGATAGCGACGCCCAGCGGTGTGCCGTGGTCGTTTGTTTGTGCGATCTGCTTGCCGCCATCGGGAATCGACACCTCAATGGAGATACCAAGGCTGTCGGCCAAGCGTTTTACACGGCTTTTCCCGCTAAGATCAGTAAAACCAGGTGCGCGGTTCAGCACGAAGCGCAATTTATCAAATGGCAGGTCTTCTGATTGAAGAGCCCGTTTGAGGCGCAACGTATTTTGGGCGCAACGCATATCCAGTTCGATCATGGCGAAATAGACATGTGCTGCCTCGAGCACTGTCTGGGACCATTCGACTATTGTGGACGGCATGTCGATGACGACGTAGTCAAAGTTTGCGCGCGCGACCTCGATGATGCGCTCGATATCTTCTGTTGTCAGCATATCAAGCGGGATCATGTCGGTTGGTGCGGTCAAAACCTGAATTTTGTCTTCGTAAGATAAGAGCGCTTGCATAAACGAGTCGCTGTCCATGGATTCTGTATCTGACAGAAGTTCCATCACCGCTTCGCGGCGCGGCAAATCGAGATAGGTGGATGTCGTGCCAAACTGCATATCCAAGTCAATCAAACAGACGCGCGGGTTGTTTGTTTTGGAAACGTTTGCCAGTTCCCAAGCGAGGTTCACTGCAAATGTGGTTGCACCAGTGCCGCCGGCCATTCCGTGTACAGGAATAACAACGCCGTTGTGATTGCCCGTCGCCTTAAGCTTATTTTCGTGCTCGGGGGCGACGGCCACCTGTTCTGGCGGGGTCAGAACCCGTTCAATTGCGCGGGCCAATTCGTGTTCGGGCAGCGGGTAGGGGATGAATTCATCACCGCCATCGCGCAGCAATTGGTGCAGCGACGCAGGGCTGACGTCTTCTGTGATCAAAATCACCTTAATCTGCTGACTTTTGGCGATCCGGATGATGGCAGCAATCTTATCGAGATTGTTTTCATCGTCGTGATCCATCGCGATGGTCACAAACTGTAATCCAGATGCCTCGGGTTGCTGCAAATAGGCGGCCGCATCGTCGAACGATAGGTCACCCCAGTTTTCACCCAAGGACGCCTCCATGTCCTCGATCAGAAGATCAAAAATTTGCACGTCCCTGCTGATTGTGCAGGCCACAATGCCTTGTGGTTCGGATATTAAAACTGCGCTGCTCATGTCCAAGTCGTCCTTTGTGTTCTGGGCGCAATTGAATCATGAACCGTACTCGTGAAAATCACGTCAACGGTTTTGATCCAGTTGCTTACAAAGACCGACTCGGCCTACGCAATTAACCCTTTGGACTATTTGTGGGGGGCAATCGTGTCCACAATGGGACAAAAAGATCGTCATTGTTTGGTAATTTGAGACGATCAGGCCATTTTCAGGCAGTTTGTTCACGCCAACAGGCGGCGTGAACATAAAAATTTAGCTATTTATTGGCCGTCGGCCGCTGCTGTCCCTGACAACGGAACCGCGCTTGCGATGTATTCGCGGAAGATTACTTCTGCGTATTTCCCGTTGAGGACAGTTGGATGATTGGTCACGAAACCGGACACTTCGGTCACTGTACGCCGATTCCGGCGCTCCATCTCTTGGGTGACGATCACAGGTTGGCTTTCACCGAACGACGATACTGCTTCTAAGCGGGACCGGCTGATGCCTTGGCTTGTAAGATAAAGAACAGCAGCTTGCGCGCGGCGAAGTCCAAGGCGACGGTTATAGGACTGGCTACCAACAAGATCGGTATGGCCAAAGACCTTAAAGCGTACTTCTGGGAACTGCTTAATCCACGTTGCCTGACGGCGCAGTGTAGCACGTGCCGTTTCGTCCAAAGCTGTGGAGTTAAACGGGAATGTGATTGTCGCGTTGACCTCGGATGCGAAACGGTGACCAAGATTGATCGCGTAATCGATCTGACCAGACTGAACGCCCAAATTGTTCATCGTCGCCGCGCCAAAGTTACCGTTATCGATACTGGATCCGGCAGGGCGGTTAAAGTTTTCACGGCCATTATTCGTTTGTGCGCAAGCACTTAGAACAAGGATGGCGGCAGTTGCAATCAGAACAGTTTTCATCAGCCTAGGCTTCCTAATCAATCATCAAGTACGTAACCGTAGGACCCGCTAAAGTCCTGACGTGCAACTTCACCAGCGCCACCAGTTTTTGGCGCATCCTCTGCGGCAACGCGGCCAAAGAGGAACAATTCACGTTCAGACGGAGGCTGCACGCGGTCGGTTGGCAAGGCTAAAACTTCGCCGCGTGTCGGCGTGACAAGATGTGGGGTCACGATAATCACGAGTTCTGTCTGGCTACGCTTATATTCAGCGCTGCGGAACAGCGCCCCAAGGATCGGAATGTCGCCAACCCACGGCACTTGACCGTTGAGATCGACAAAATCGTCCTGCAAAAGGCCCGCAATTGCAAAGCTTTCGCCGTCGCGCATTTCAACAGTTGTTGACGTTTCGCGCCGTTTGAAGGCGCTGACGTTAAAGCCGTTGGCAGAGAAGCCATTCGAGGTGTCCAAAGATGAAACTGCTGCGGACAATTCCAAATTAATGATGTCGCCGTCGATGACACGCGGTGTGAAGTTAAGTTCGACACCAAATGGCTTGTATTCAACGGTAATCCCTCCGCCATCTTGCGAAACTGGGATCGGATATTCGCCACCGGCTAGGAATTTCGCCTCTTGCCCTGATAGGGCGGTGAGGTTGGGTTCCGCCAATGTACGCACAACGCCGCGCGCTTCCAATGCTTCGAGCAAGATACCAACTTCGATGCCGCCGGCATTAAAGCCGAACAAGAAAGCGCCGTTGCTGTCGTTGCTGGATGGGGTTGATCCGTCCAAAGATGATGTAATTGCACCCGAAGTGTTGAGCGCGTTTGTCCCGCCGGATATGCCCAGACTGTTGCCAATCGCGGAGCCTTGCAGCGCAATAGACGACGACAGCGATTTGCTGACGGACCGCTGCATTTCGGCAAAACGGACCTTGAGCATGACTTGTTGTGTGCCGCCGACGGACATCAAATTAGAGACACGGTCGGGTGCGTACCGCTGCGCCAATTCCATAGCGCGATCAAGGCGAGCGATGGAGCTGACGGTGCCGGATAAAACGATACCGTCATTGGCAGTGCGGACCTCAATCGGCTCACCTGGCAAAATCTGCTCGAGGCGTTCCTTGAATTCGGCAATATCAGGTGTGACGTGGATTTCCACGTTGGTGATAAGCCGCCCGTCACCACCCAAAAGGGTCAGCGTCGTCCGACCAGGTTCTTTGCCAAGCACATAGATTGTGCGATCTGACAGGGATGAAATATCTGCGATTCCGGGGTTGGCGATCGATAATTCAGTGAATGGTGTGTCGCTTTCGACAACCACGGCCCGGTTCATCGGCACGTTCAACGCGCTTGACGGCGCACCGCGCATCACCCGCAGGGTTTCAGCCTGAGAAATCGTGGGGGCCGAAATGACGGCCAAAGCAAAGCTGGCCGCAACCGCTTTAATAAAATTCTTGCATGTCATAGTGACCTGCCTCTCCGATCACGCCTCATTTCACGGGTCATTTTTCGCCCGCATTTTGATCACATTGCCTCGAAACGATATTTATTGCAAGAATCAATGCTTTGTCGGGCAAACGTGATGTGGATAACTTGCAACAGTGGGCCCGCAATGGAAAAAGGGCACGCGCATGAAGTGATGCGCGTGCCCTTAGGAAATTTGGATTTTTGCTTAGTTGCTGCAGGGAACAGGGATCTGTAAGACCTCCGCGCCGCGCCGCGTTTTAATTGTGCACACCCGATCGACTGGGGCGATTTCGACTTGAGCGATAATTGGATCTTCGGCAAGTCCGAGCAACGCCCGCTGATCGATCAAGACGGTTTCGTTCACGCTATCATCGCCGTCACCAACAAGCGAAAGGGTCAGGGCGCCGCTTGATTGTGCTTGCGCCAAGACGCCGACGTCTTGTGGGGACACCTGAACAGTCACCGTGCGGGCAATGCTGGCGCCGCTTCTGTCACCGTCTGCGGTTTGGTCAATTGCGATAATTTCAATGCCGGATTTGATAAGCTGGGTGAACGACTGAGGGTTAACGGAACCATTGCTAACCGATCCCGTCCAGTAAACATCAACCCGATCGCTTGGGCGCAAGAAGCCAGACACACCGCTGGCAACGTCGACCTTAATTGTAAAGGCGCGCATCCCGCGGGTCAGGCGGCTTGTGATGCCCGCGTCGCCGCCCGGTTGGGTAACTTTAACCGCCAACATGGGCTCGTTAATTTCCATCTGACGCAATGCGACGCGCAGCACGTCTTCTCCGTCGGGGAAAATGTCTTCTAAGGTTGCAAATGAACCTTCGGGTACGAAGGCGACAGCGTAATCAATCAACATTACGTCTTCTGGCAAGATTTGTTCGCCATAGGTGATTGTCCGCGTGGGCGCATAAATTTGGGTGGTAGCGACGGTTCGCGCCGTCTTAGCGCGTTCTTGGGCCAGAGCAGTTTCCTGCTGGCTTACAAACCCCTGGACCATGTAGACAGCAAAGCCCGCAAGGCCCATGCCAACCAATAATACGAGTGCAAATAGACCGCGCATTTTCGTACCTCTTTTCAATTTTCTTGGCAGCCACTGCGAGGGGCCGCTGGATTATGATCGCTTTTGTGCGACCGTTATTCGGTAATGTGGGACTGAACATACACTTGAAGGTCTTGGCCCGCATCAACTGTATGGTTTTTTACAGTAAGAGCGATGGCCCCGGCCATTATGGTGATCGCGGCTGTTAGGACGACCCAATCGGTAGAAACGGCACCTGATTGGTCTATAAGGAATCGCTTAAAATGGCTTCGCATGAGTTTTCCGATACATACTAAGTTTACTGGTGGCTATGGGAATAATTGCTCCAAAATGCGGCAGATTGGTGGCGGTTCGGTGCTATTTGCGTGAATTTGCAATGCCGATACTAACGAAAAAGGGCCGCCCACGATGTGTGGAGCGGCCCAATCCGATAATCAGTGAAGATTAAGGAGTAACAAGTGCGGTCATGTCGCCGCCAACATCGTTAGCCAAGTCTGTTGCGCCAGATTTAACAGCGGAACCAACAACTGCGCCAAGCAGAACGATTGCAGCTGTCAAAACAACCCAATCAACTGTTACTGCGCCGGATTCGTCATTTTTGAAGTTTTTGATAAAGTTAAACATTGTAGGCCCTCCTCAGGGTATGGTTAGATTTCAATTCAAACCTTGTCGGATCTAATTGAACCGGCCTCGTATTGGCTCAATCCCCGTCTTGGCTTGGTTATGTTTTGCCCTTTGAATGGGGCAGGAATTTGTCAGAAATCGTGCGATTTTGAGAAATTAAATGTCTATTTACTTATAGCGTGACGCCTCGCCCAAAAACGAAAAAGGCCGCCCACGATGTGTGGAGCGGCCCAATCCGATAATCAGTGAAGATTAAGGAGTAACAAGTGCGGTCATGTCGCCGCCAACATCGTTAGCCAAGTCTGTTGCGCCAGATTTAACAGCGGAACCAACAACTGCGCCAAGCAGAACGATTGCAGCTGTCAAAACAACCCAATCAACTGTTACTGCGCCGGATTCGTCATTTTTGAAGTTTTTGATAAAGTTAAACATTGTAGGCCCTCCTCAGGGTATGGTTAGATTTCAATTCAAACCTTGTCGGATCTAATTGAACCGGCCTCGTATTGGCTCAATCCCCGTCTTGGCTTGGTTATGTTTTGCCCTTTGAATGGGGCAGGAATTTGTCAGAAATCGTGTGTTTTTGAGAAGTCCTCGAGAAAGTGCCTAAAAATTGCTAATGGTATGATTTTACATAATTATCTATTCGAAATTTGATGTCGATACATCGTGAATTGGTCGCGAGATGCGTCCAATCGGCCCCATTTAGGCCTAATGTTTCCATTTTTTGTCGTAACGTGCCGCTGAAAATGTAATTATCATCTTAATAAAAAGATGAGGCGGGCGATAAAGTGAAGCTTTCAGGCTATCTATATGGGGTGACTGCGTCCTTGGTTGTGGCGGCGTCGCCAGTTGGCGCGGACTCGACGCGTCTTCAGGCTGATTTTTCATTTAAGCGCGTGACTGTTCCGAGCCAAAACTCGGCGACGCCGCGTATCACCGTCCAAATTGATCCCAATGCGCCAAGTGGGCCTGCGGCACCTGCAGCAGCAGGAACTGCCATTGCTGGGCAGCCTGACGTGCCCACGACGCCAAAGGTGACGGGATTGGAATGGTTTTGGCTGGCTGTATCGCCTGATTTGTCAGACAGCCGACCTGGGCGTTTGGAACTTGCGGTGCGCGCTATTGATAATGCACCTGATGGTATGGGCGTTCCGACGCCGCGCTTGCAGACCTTACAAGAGATCGCAAACCTGCACGGGCTCGACATTTTGCGTGCGACCGTTGGCACCGATGTATCGCCTGCTTTGGTTCTTGCACTGATTTCAATTGAAAGCGCGGGTAAGATTGAGGCCGAAAGCCACGCTGGTGCGCAGGGTCTCATGCAGCTTATGCCAGCCACTGCCGCACGGTTCGGTGTAACGGACCGGTTGGACCCCGCCGAGAATATTAAAGCCGGCGTTGCCTATCTTGCATGGTTGATGAACCATTTTGACAATGATCCGATCCTTGTCCTTGCAGGGTATAATGCGGGTGAAGGGTCTGTGCGCGATAATGCAGGGGTGCCGCCGTTTGCCGAGACCCGCGCATATGTGCCAAAGGTTTTGGCGGCGTGGACAGTTGCAAGGGGGCTTTGTCAGACGCCGCCAGAGTTAATGACGGATGGATGCGTGTTTCACAACAACGGCGCCTGAGGGGGCTATATTTAGTTAGACGATTGTGGCCTCTGTCGCGTCGCGCAATTGCTGCTCGGACACGCCATCAGCTGTTTCCACGATCTGCAAACCACCTTCGACGACGTCCAGAACACCAAGGTTGGTGATGATCCGGTGCACGACAGACTGACCGGTCAGCGGCAGGGTGCAGGATTTCAGCACTTTGCTGTCACCATGTTTGTTGGTGTGATCCATCACGACAACAACGCGGCCAACGCCTGCAACCAGATCCATTGCACCGCCCATGCCTTTGACCAGCTTGCCGGGGATCATCCAGTTGGCCAAATCGCCGTTTTCAGCGACTTCCATGGCGCCAAGGATGGCCATGGCGATTTTGCCGCCACGGATCATGCCAAATGATTGCGCGCTGTCAAAGTACGCTGTTTGGGGCAGCTCAGTGATGGTCTGCTTGCCTGCATTGATAAGGTCCGCGTCTTCATCGCCCGAAACAGGGAAGGGGCCCATGCCGAGCATGCCGTTTTCCGATTGCAGCGTGACTTCGATGCCTTCGGGGATGTAATTGCTGACCAGCGTCGGGATGCCGATGCCAAGGTTCACATACCAGCCGTCTTGCAGTTCTTGTGCGGCGCGCTCCGCCATTTGATTGCGATCCCACATATCAGGCGCTCCTTACTGTGCGTTGTTCGATCCGCTTTTCGTGGTTGCCCTGAATAATGCGGTGCACATAAATGCCGGGCAGGTGGATGTGGTCGGGGTCCATTGATCCCGTTTCAACGATCTCTTCTACTTCTACCACGCAGATTTTACCGCACATCGCGGCAGGCGGGTTAAAGTTGCGCGCAGTTTTGCGGAACATCAGGTTGCCCGTCGCGTCGGCTTTCCATGCTTTCACAATCGCCAGATCGGCAACGATGCCTTCTTCTAAGATGTAGGTCTGACCGTTGAAGTCTTTGTGTTCCTTGCCGTCGGCGATCACGGTGCCGACGCCTGTCTTCGTGTAGAACCCCGGAATGCCACAGCCGCCAGCGCGCATACGTTCGGCCAATGTGCCTTGTGGGTTGAATTCCAGTTCAAGTTCGCCGGACAAATACTGGCGCATGAATTCGGCGTTTTCACCAACATAAGAGCTGATCATCTTTTTGACCTGTTTGGTTTGCAGCAAAATACCGATCCCGAAATCGTCGACGCCCGCGTTGTTGGACGCAAATGTCAGGTCCTTGGTGCCTGCAGTTTTGATGGCCTCAAGTAGCAGTTCAGGGATACCGCATAGGCCAAAGCCGCCGGATGCGATAAACATGCCGTCGTGCAAAAGCCCGCCGAGGGCGGCCGCGGCATTGGGATAAATCTTTTTCATGGAGTCCTCCGGTTGTTACGCGGATTGTTGCCGCGCAGTTGAGCCAGAGTCAAACACAATGCTGCGATGCAGCGGATATCTTGCAACCGGCTGCAAGATATCCGTGAAAGATTACTCTTTCTTTGCAGCGGGCTTTTTCTTGGGCGCGGCGGCTTTTTTGGCGGCGGGCTTTTTCGCAGCGGGTTTCTTAGCAGCAGCCTTCTTCTTTGCAGGCGCCTTTTTCTTGGCAACCTTTTTACCTGTCTTGGCAGCACGTTCGTCGATCAGATCAACGGCGTGGGCCAATGTTAGGTCAGCAGGTTCAATCGTGTCGGGGATCGTCGCGTTGATCTTTTCCCACTTCACGTAGGGCCCATATTTACCGTCATAGATGTTGACCGGACCACCTGCCTCTGGGTGATCACCCAGTTCGTGGATCGGCGCAGCGGCCTTGCCACGGCTACCACGGCTTGCAATTTTTTCGGCCAAAAGTTGCACGGCGTGGTTCATGCCAACAGTCCAGACGTCTTCGATGCCCGGCAAGTTGGCGTTTGTGCCACCCTTAAATGATGTGGATTCCGCGTGTTTCAGGTAAGGACCGTAGCGGCCCAAATTGGCCCAAACATTGATGCCATCTTCGGGATGGGTCCCGACGAGGCGCGGTAACTCGAGCAGCTTTAGCGCGTCCTCAATTCCGATCTCTTCTGGATCCCAGCCTTCAGGCACACCTTGGCGCGGTGGCTTTTTGTTGTCTTCTGTCACTTCGCCGCGCTGCACGTAGGGGCCAAATCGGCCTTTGAATACGCGGATTGGATCACCCGCATCTTCGCCAAGCAGTTTGCCCTCGGGCGGGATTGCGGATGCTTCGGCCTCAAGGTTTGGCGGGCCAAACGGGCGCGTGTAGCGGCATTCGGGGTAGTTGGAACAGCCAATGAATGCGCCGCCAGACCGCGCCGTGCGCATCGACAACCGACCAATACCGCAGTTTTGGCAAAGGCGGGGGTCGCCGCCGTCTTCTAACGGTGGAAACAGGTGTGGTTCCAGAACTTCGTTAATTTTTTCAAGGACTTCAGTGATCCGCAGCTCGGAAGTTTCGGCAATCGCAGCCGAGAAATCATTCCAGAAGTTGCTCAGTACCTTTTTATAATCGGCATTGCCTGCGCTGACTTCGTCAAGCTGGTTTTCTAGATCGGCGGTAAAGTCATAGCCGATGTATTTGTTGAAATAATTGGTCAGGAATGCGGTGACCAAGCGGCCCTTATCCTGCGGGATCAGCCGGTTTTTGTCTTTTTCAACATAGCCGCGATCCTGAATAGTGGTCACGATCGACGCATAGGTCGACGGGCGGCCAATGCCCAATTCTTCCATGCGTTTGACCAGCGTGGCCTCGGTATAACGCGGCGGCGGTTGGGTGAAATGCTGCTCGTTCTCGACGGTTTTCTTGGCCGATGGCTCGCCTTGGGCGATCTGCGGCAGGCGCTTGTCATCGTCGTCAACGACCGCGTCGTCTTTGCCTTCTTCATAGACCGCAAGGAAGCCGTCAAACAGCATCACTTGACCGTTTGCGCGCAGCATAACCTGACCGTCAGCAGAGCCTATATCAACGGCTGTGCGTTCCATACGGGCGGCGGCCATTTGGCTGGCGATGGTGCGTTTATAGACCAGATCGTAAAGCTTGCGTTGATCGGAATCGACGATTTTGGCGTCTTCCATGCTGACCATGAGGTCAGTTGGGCGCACACATTCGTGGGCTTCTTGGGCGTTCTTTGCCTTGTTTTTATAGACGCGAGCCTCGGCGGGTACATAGTCGGCGCCAAATTTCTTGCCGATGGCCTCGCGGGCTTGAACCACGGCTTCTGGTGCCATGTCGATGCCGTCGGTCCGCATGTAAGTGATCAAGCCAGCCTCGTATAAACGCTGGGCGACGGACATGGTTTGGCGGGCACCAAAGCCAAATTTGCGGCTGGCCTCTTGCTGTAATGTTGAGGTCATAAACGGTGGCGACGGGTTGCGACTGGCGGGCTTCGCCTCGACCAATTGCACGGTCAAATCGCGGCTGTTGATCGCTTGCACGGCCAATTCGGCTTGGGTGGCGTCTGAAATATCGAATTTATCAAGCTTTTTGCCAGCCAAATGGGTCAGACGCGCATCATAAGTTGCACCGCGCGGGTTTTCCAGCAGCGCTTTGACGGACCAGTATTCGCGGTTTTTGAACGCTTCGATTTCTATCTCGCGTTCGCAGATGATCCGCAGGGTGACCGATTGCACACGACCAGCAGACCGTGAACCGGGCAGTTTACGCCACAGAACAGGGGACAGGTTGAAGCCCACAAGATAATCAAGCGCAC
Organism: uncultured Loktanella sp.; assembly: GCA_913061335.1. Lineage (GTDB taxonomy): Bacteria > Pseudomonadota > Alphaproteobacteria > Rhodobacterales > Rhodobacteraceae > Yoonia. The sequence continues at coordinate 395 of CAJXTP010000072.1, read as the reverse complement.
GGCGGGCCAAATATGCCTCGACCAATGGTGCGTCAACTTGGCGTGGGTTTTTCATCGCTTCGGTCACGGCAGTTTTGGTGATCGCGTTGAACACGACGCGGCTAACTGGGGTGTCTTTTTTGATCGCTTTTTTCGCGAGCAATGTCTCCGTCAGGTGCCAACTGATGGCCTCGCCTTCACGGTCGGGGTCGGTCGCGAGGATCAGTTCGTTGTCGTTTTTTAGTGCGTCAACAATCGCCTTAATATGTTTTTTACTGTCGGCGCCGATTTCCCATTTCATGTGAAAATCTTCGTCCGGCAGAACAGAGCCATCTTTCGGCGGCAGGTCTCGGACGTGTCCGTAAGACGCCAACACAGTATAGTTACTGTCTCTTATACACATCTGACGCTGCCGA
>CAJXTP010000071.1 GCA_913061335.1 uncultured Loktanella sp. | reverse complement strand
ACATGGCAGAACAACGGCTTATGCCGTGTTGTTCAAGCGATGGATGAAGTAGATGTGCGGGCGGATCGTGGAGCGTTCTTTGGGTCAATCTTTGGTACATTGAACCATCTGCTGTGGGGCGATCTTTTGTGGATGTCCCGCTTTGATGGCGGCCCTGCGCAAAGTTCGGTTATTGCTGATAGTGCGGCATTTACCGCGACTGTTTCGCAATGGGCGGACCAGCGCACCTCTGTTGATGTGCGTATTTCTAAATGGGCAGCGGGCGTCACGGCGTCTGATCTGTCTGGCGATCTTACTTGGTTTTCAGGGTCGCTGAATGCTGAGGTTGCAAAGCCAAAGGCCACCTGCATCACACATTTTTTTAACCATCAAACCCATCATCGTGGCCAGTTGCACGCGATGTTGACGGCGGCGGGCCAAACGCCTGACGCCACTGATCTTGTCTTCATGCCTAAGGATTAAGTCATGGCTATCATTTCGCAATCGCGTCGCTTGCGTCGCACCCCGTTTTCCGATGGCAATGAAGCCGCAGGGGTAAAAGGGTATACTGTTTACAACCGCATGCTGTTGCCGACGGTTTTCCGGTCCGTGGTCGAAGATTACCACCACCTGAAAAATGCTGTGCAGATTTGGGATGTCGCCGCCGAGCGTCAGATCGAATTGCGCGGCCCTGATGCAGCCCGTTTGATGCAGATGCTGACACCGCGCGATTTGCGGGGCATGCAGTTGGGCCAGTGTTTCTATATCCCGATTGTTGATGAAACCGGTGGCATGATTAACGATCCAGTTGCGTTGAAACTGGCAGAAGATCGTTGGTGGATTTCGATTGCTGACAGCGATATGTTGTTGTGGGTCAAAGGCTTAGCTTATGGATACCGTTTGGATGTGTTGGTCGACGAGCCTGATGTGTCGCCCTTGGCGATCCAAGGTCCAAAGTCCGATGATCTGATGGCGCGCGTATTTGGTGACGCTGTGCGCAACATCAAATTCTTCCGATTTGGCTGGTTTGATTTTCAAGGCACCAGCATGGCTGTGGCGCGGTCCGGTTACTCCAAGCAAGGCGGTTTCGAGATTTATGTCGATGGCACCGAAAACGGTATGCCGCTTTGGAATGCATTGATGGAGGCAGGCAAGGATTTAGACGTTCATGCTGGTTGTCCCAATGGCATTGAGCGGATCGAGGCCGGATTGTTGTCGTATGGCAATGACATGACCCGCGCGAATACGCCGCACGAGGCGGGCCTTGGTCGGTTCTGTTCGACGCAGACCGCGATTGGCTGTGTCGGCCGAGATGCGCTGTTGCGTGTGGCTAAGGAAGGTCCAACCCAACAGGTGCGCCCGATTTCAATTGCGGGTGATATTCCGCCTTGTGACCGTGTGTGGCCATTGATGGCTGGCACCAAAAAGGTCGGGCAGGTGACGTCTGCTGCGGCGTCGCCTGATTACGGCACGGGCGTTGCGATTGGTATGGTCAAGATGACCCATTGGGATGAGAACACGCAGCTGCGCGTTGAGACCCCTAATGGGCCGCGTGAAGCGACCGTTCTGGAAAATTTCTGGATTTAATACTGAGATCTGCGTCGGAGCATCCGGCGGGGAAATTTGAAAACCAAAGAGGAGATGAGTGCATGTTCAAGGCGCTGGTTGTTGAAAAAAATGACGAAGGTAAAACAAGTGCGGCGGTGCAGGACATGTCCTTGGACCAGTTGCCTGCGGGTGATGTAACGGTTGCCGTGGATTATTCTACGGTGAATTACAAAGACGGTTTGTGTGTTGGCCCAGGTGGCGGTTTGGTCCGCAATTACCCACATATTCCGGGCATTGATTTTGCAGGGACTGTCGAGGCATCCGATGATGACCGCTATAAGGCGGGCGACAAGGTTGTGTTGACCGGTTGGCGTGTCGGCGAGGCGTATTGGGGCGGCTATTCCCAAAAAGCGCGCGTAAAGGCCGATTGGTTGGTCCCATTGCCTGCTGGTATTGATACCCGTCAGGCAATGGCTGTTGGCACCGCTGGTTTCACCGCGATGTTGGCTGTGATGGCTTTGGAAGATCATGGTTTGACGCCGGGCAACGGTCCTGTGCTTGTCACGGGTGCGGCTGGTGGCGTCGGGTCGGTTGCGACTGCGATTTTAGCTAACCTTGGTTATGAGGTTGCGGCTGTGACGGGGCGTCCTGAGACGGCCGCGTATCTGACAAGCCTTGGTGCGACACAGATCGTCGCCCGCGAAGAGATTAATGAAACGGTTAAGCGTCCGCTGGAGGCCGAAACATGGGCCGGCTGCATTGATGCTGTTGGCGGCGAAATGTTGGCGCGGGTTTTGGGCCAAATGAAGTATGGCGCATCCGTATCGGCGGTTGGTTTGGCTGGTGGCATGACCTTGCCTGCGACGGTTATTCCGTTTCTTTTGCGCGGTGTGAACCTGCTGGGGATCGATAGTGTGATGCAGCCTTATGCAAACCGTGTCCGCGCATGGGACCGGATCGCATCCGACCTGCCAATGGATAAGTTAGAGGCGATGGTGCATTCTGCGACGCTGAACGATCTGCCGCAACTTGGCCGCGACATCCTGAAAGGTCAGGTCAAAGGCCGCGTCGTTGTCGACGTAAACGCCTAAATCCCACATTTTGTGGTAAAAAATAGGGATAATAGCACATTTAGCGCCCTTTTTTTGTGAAATGTTAACAGTTACTTGCCGAAAGAAGTGTCGGTTTTGTACCTAGAAAGGTGCGTAACGGGTTTGTGAACCAGAAGTTGTGACGTAGGGTCGCAGGTATAAAAGACAATAAGGGGACTATAAAATGGCAATAATGCCACCACTAACAAACCTAGATATTACGACCGCGAGTAGCGGGTTTTATGAAGGGTTTTCAAAATTCGTCGCTATCGGATCTAAGCTGTCAATTGGCGCATTGATCCTTTGGGCGGTAGCATTTCCAGATGCGGCTGGCGCTGCACTTAGCGCCATTCGCGGTACTATCGATGCCAATACTGGGCCTTGGTATATGTATGTCGTTTCATTCTATATCATCGTGTGCCTTGCGCTGGCGATCTATCCAGCAACCGGCAAGATTCGACTTGGCGGCGTAGATAGCAAGCCAGAGTTTTCCAACTTTTCGTGGTTCTCGATGATGTTTGGTGCCGGTATCGGTATCGGCATGTTGACATACGCAACCGGCGAGCCGTTGTACCACTTTGGCACAAACCCTGACGTTATTGTCGGTGACGCAACTGCATCAAGTGCGGACAACGTGCGCTCTGCAATGAAGTGGTCGTTCCTGCACTGGGGCTTCTCGGCTTGGGGTAGCTACGCGATTGTTGGCCTGTCCTTGGCGTTCTTTAGCTATAGCCGCGGTTTGCCGCTGACGATCCGGTCTGGTTTGACACCATTGCTGGGCCGTTGGTTAGAAGGTCCTTTGGGCCACATCATTGATATCGTATCCGTGATTGCCACGATTTTGGGCGTCTCTGTAACCTTGGGTTACGGCGTGTCGCAGTTCGCTGCGGGCTTGTTCAACATCACAGGCATGGGGTGGTTGATGGACGCAGAAGGGACGCCAACAGCTGTTGCGATGATCTTCTGTCTTGTGGTCGTGATGGTCTTTTCCACACTGTCAGCGCTGTCTGGCGTTGGTAAAGGCATCAAGTGGCTGTCCAACATCAACATGGGGCTGTCGTTCTTCATCCTCGCGTTCTTCTTGGTATTTGGGTCTACGATGTTTGCTTTCAAGGCACTGTTCTTGGGCATGTGGGATTACATCATTGCATTGCCTGCAATGTCCCTGACCGTGTTTAGCGGTGACGGCGTTGAAGACAGTGTTGCGACCAAGCTTGCCGGTTGGCAGGGTGGTTGGACCACGTTCTATTGGGCTTGGTGGATCGCGTTTGCGCCGTTTGTTGGTCTGTTCTTGGCACGTATTTCCAAGGGCCGCACAATCCGTGAATATGTGTTGGGTGCGATGATCGTTCCATCCATCATGTGTTTCGTCTGGTTTGCGTTTGCTGGTGGTACTGCCATCGACCTATCGCTTAACGGTGGTGCTGGTGATGCGATTACGGGTGCTGGTCTTTCCAGTCAGCTGTTTGCAATGATCAACTTCATGTTGTCGCCTACGATGGCCACGTTGATGTCGATTGTCATTGTTGTGCTGTTGCTGACGTATCTTGTTACGTCTGCTGACTCGGCTGTGTTGATCATCAACACAATCGCGGCTGCTGGTGACGAGAGCCCGAAGGGCCGTATCCACATCGTCGTTTGGGGTGTTATCCTGACGCTGGTGATTGCGGGTCTGCTGCTTGCAGGTGGTCTGGGTGCAATTAACACCGCCATGATCATTGGCGCGCTGCCATTCTCGGTTGTGATGGCGTTGATGGGCTTGTCCTTGATTAAGGCGCTTTGGAACGATGGACGTCGCTCCAAAGAGTAAACGTCTGAATTAACTAAAAATAAGGGGCCTGATGCTTGCGCATCGGGCCCTTTTTGTTTCTGCTGTGCATATGATGGATATTGCATGGGTGCGGTCCCAATTCCCCGCGTTTGAGGTGCCGTCGCTTGACGGTCAGGCTTTCTTTGAAAATGCAGGCGGGTCTTATACCTGTCGTCAGGTCGTGGACCGATTGCACCGGTTTTATACCGAACGAAAGGTGCAACCTTATGCGCCTTATGATGCGTCCCGTTTGGGCGGTGAAGAGATGGACGAGGCGCGCGTGCGTCTTGCTGCCATGTTGGGTGTTGCGACGCACGAGCTGTCGTTTGGCCCATCCACCACGCAGAACGTTTATGTCTTGGCAAATGCTGTCCGCCGTTGGTTGAAGCCGGGCGAGTCGATTATTGTCACCAATCAAGATCACGAGGCAAATTCTGGTCCTTGGCGCCGTTTGGCCGAAGAGGGCATTGAGGTTCGTGAATGGCAGATTGATCCGGTCACTGGTATTTTGGACCCTGCCGATCTAGCCAATATGCTGGATGATAAGGTGAAGCTGGTTTGTTTTCCGCATTGTTCGAACGTCGTGGGTGCCATCAATGATGTGCCTGCGATCACCGCAATTGCAAAGGCCGCGGGTGCCCGCGTGGTTGTCGACGGTGTGAGTTATGCACCGCACGGTTTTGCCGATGTCGCAGCGCTTGGCTGTGATGTCTATTTGTTCAGTTCATATAAGACATATGGGCCGCATCAGGGTGTGATGGTGATCCGCGAGGATTTTGGGTTTGAGCTACCAAATCAAGGGCATCATTTTAACGGTGATACGCTGTATTATCGGTTTACGCCTGCAGGCCCAGATCATGCGCAGGTCGCTGCTTGTGCGGGTATGGCTGACTATATGGATGACTTTTCTGCTCATCATGGTGGTGGCACGGGCGCAAAAGCGGCGCGGTTGGCGCATGACATGATGCGGGCCCATGAGGTCACGTTATTACAACCATTGTTGGATTATGTGAGCGCAAAGAATTCGGTGCGTCTGATTGGCCCGTCTGATGCCGCTGGTCGCGCACCGACTGTTGCGATGGCGTTGAATACATCTGCTGAGGATGCTGCAGTGGCACTTGCGCCGCTTGGTATTATGGCAGGTGGCGGTGACTTTTATGCTGGGCGTCCGTTGGGCGCGCTGGGGGTTGATATGGATCGCGGCGTTTTGCGCGTTAGTTTTGTGCATTATACGCAAAAAGCTGAGGTCGACCGATTGATCGCGGCGCTTGAGCAGGTGATCTAATTTGGCGATGTCCTTGTTTTGCAGTAGGTTGACCATGCGGCTTTGACGGATGCTTGTGCGGTCGGTCACTGCAAGATCAACAAATTGCCAAGATAGGACGGTCCCATGACGTTGACGACCACAAAAGACCAAGTCGATCTGCCCCGCTTTTTCTCAGCTGTTTTTGATGTGATGAAAACGATGAAGCGCGGGCAGATTGACGTGGTCTTGCCAGATGGTCGCACGTTTCGCGCCAAGGGGCGTGATGGTGGATATGTCGCCACGTTGCAGATTCATAACGCAGACCTGTTTTCTCGCATCATTCGCGAAGGTGATCTTGGGTTTTGCGAAGCCTATGTGGACGGGTGGTGGTCGACACCCAATTTGTTGGAGCTCATGGATTTGCTCCATGATGACGCCGAGGAATTGTACGACGGATTTCCCGGTCAGTTCCTTGTTCGATGCTACGAGCGAATGCGGTTTTGGATGCAGGGAAATTCGATAAAGCAGGCCCGCAAGAATATCTCCTACCACTATGATTTGGGCAATGAATTCTACGGTCTTTGGTTGGATGACACGATGACCTATTCATCGGCCAAATTTGACGAGGGTGCGCGGTCACTTGAGGACGCACAAACCGCCAAATACAAATCCATGATCGATCAGATGGGAGCCGTTGCGGGTGATCACGTGCTTGAGATTGGCTGCGGTTGGGGTGGGTTTGCGGAGTATGCCGCCAAGGATCGCGGTATCAAGGTGACTGGCCTGACGATTTCCCAAGAGCAGCATGACTATGCTGTGGCCCGAATTGACCGATTGGGTCTGTCCGATATGGTCACAATCAAGATGCAAGATTACCGCGATGAGGCGGGGCAATACGACGGTATCGTCAGTATTGAGATGTTTGAGGCGGTGGGTGAAAAGTATTGGCCTGTCTACTTTGACGCGGTCCGTGACCGATTGAAACCCGGTAAAAATGCGACTTTGCAAATCATCACTGTCGATCACCGCCGCTGGCAAACTTACAAACGAAGCGTTGATTTCATACAGAAATACATCTTTCCGGGCGGTATGCTGCCAAGCCCAATCGTGTTGCGCGCCGAAGTTGAAAAGGCTGGGCTGACAGTTGTTCAGTCGATCGAATTTGGCGAAAGTTATTCCCAGACACTGCGCCATTGGCACAAGGTATTTAACGCCAAGTGGGATGATGTAGCGGCAATGGGCTTTGACGATCGATTTCGGAGGATGTGGAACTTTTACCTGACCTCTTGCGCTGGCACGTTTCATAGCGGAAACTGCGATGTAACGCAGATAACCATTACGCGCGCGCGCTGAGACGTGCGAGGTCTGCACCAATTTTAAGGGAGCAGACCCATGCCTACAGCCGCCAAACTTGTTGCCGCACTTATCTTTGCCGCAGTGGGATATGCCCTTTTTGTGTCGATGGTCACCATCTACGGTGACGATAGAGTGCCAGGGTATTTGTTACCTTTGTGTCTTGTGGCCGGATTAATCGTCGGCTGGCAGATTTGCGGTAAAAATGCACATGGCCTGATGTCTGGGATCGGGAATGGGTATACTGCGATTGTCGCCCAAAGCTTTATCATCCTATTTGTTTTGTCGTTTATTACGATGTTGGAACAGTCTATGCGCGGCCGCTATGATGGCCCGATGGATGCTATGATCGATAGCTTTAAGCTTCTGTCTGAGTACGGGTTTAGGTTCGCCACCCCCGAGATTGGGATGATCATGGTGGTCGGTGGCTTTGTTGGGGGTGCTATGGCCGGTATCGCTGGCCGTCGGTTCCCGCACTAATGCAAATCTTTATCTATGGGACGTTACAGTCGTCCGCGTTATGCCAAGCCGTCGCCGGTGGTGCGCCAATTTTGCAAGTGCCTGCGACGTTGAATGATTATGTCGTTTTGCCTGTTGCGCAGAATGTTGTTCCGCTCATCCGTGCGAAGGCTGGTGCGGTGACTGTGGGCGCAATTCTGTCGGGTGTTACCCCAGAGCAGCTGCACCGTTTGGACACCTATGAAGGCGCATTTGGTTACGCGTTGATTGATGTGACTGTTCAGACTGATGCGGGGCCTGTACCGGTCAAGATGTATCTACCGCCGGATGATATTGCCGTTGGCAAAGGCGATTGGTCGCTTTCACATTGGGTTACCGAATTTGAGCCGATGGCTGTATTTGCTGTGACAGAGCTGTTTGCGCATGTTCCGCCGTTGACCCGTGACCAGATTGCCCGCAATTGGGCGATGATTGAAAAACGGGCGTGGGCCAAGCAATCTGCGCGCGGGCAGGGCGTTCCCGCCACCGTGCGCCACGACGCTGCTGCCGGCGACGTTGCCGTGATTAACAGTGCCCCACCTCAGGGTGATTTCTTTCGTATTCAGCAGATGGCAGTTCAGTACCGTCAGTTTGACGGTTCCCGCAGCAACGTGCTGCCCCGCGAGGTGTTTGTTGGCATCGATGCGGTGCTTGTGCTGCCGTATGACCCCAAACGCGACCGCGTTTTGCTGGTCGAGCAAATGCGCATGGGCCCCGTTGTGCGCCAAGATCCAAACCCGTGGGTATTAGAGCCCATCGCGGGTATGATTGATGCCACGGAGAGCCCGACACAATCAGCGTTACGTGAAAGCGTTGAAGAGGCCGGTTTGTCCGAACTAGAGCTGCGTCATCTGTCGTCTTTCTATCCATCCCCGGGATCATCGACAGACTATTTTCATGCCTATCTAGGCGTGTGCGATTTGCCCGATGATCATGCCAAGTTTGGTGGTTTGGAAACTGAGTCTGAAGATTTACGTCTGCACCTTTTGTCGTTTAATCGGGCCATGGCGCTGGTCGCCACAGGCGAGATCAATGCCGGCCCCTTGGTGATGATGCTTTGTATACTCGGTATGCAGCGCGATGCATTGCGCAGCGGCGGCTGACGACTTACATATAATTAACACGCTACCAAAGGGCTTATGATGCATATCAAATCCGATCTCGCTGCCGCCGTTGGCAATACCCCGTTGATCAAATTACGCGCGGCGTCCGAGGCGACAGGGTGCACCATTTTAGGCAAAGCCGAGTTTATGAACCCCGGTCAATCGGTCAAAGACCGCGCCGCTTTGTACATCATCAACGACGCGGTTGCCAAAGGCACATTGAAACCCGGCGGCACCATTGTCGAAGGCACGGCGGGCAACACAGGTATTGGTCTGGCGTTGATCGGCGCATCGATGGGTTTTAAGACCGTGATCGTTATCCCAGACACTCAGTCGCAGGAAAAGAAAGATATGCTCCGGCTTGCGGGGGCCACGTTGATCGAGGTTCCTGCGGCGCCGTACCGTAACCCCAATAATTTTGTGCGTTATTCTGGCCGCTTGGCCGAGGCCATGGCGCGTGACTCCAACGAAGGCGTGATTTGGGCCAATCAGTTTGACAACATCGCCAACCGTCAGGCCCATATTGACGGCACAGGCCCCGAGATTTGGGACCAAACGGGCGGCAAAGTTGATGGCTTTATTTGTGCCGTTGGGTCTGGTGGCACATTGGCCGGTGTCGGCACGGCGTTGCAGCCAAAAGGCGTAAAAATCGGGCTTGCCGATCCTGATGGTGCGGGTCTGCACAGCTTTTACACCACCGGAGAGATTGCCATGTCAGGCGGTTCAATTGCCGAAGGCATCGGTCAGGTCCGCATCACCGCGAACCTTGAAGGTTTCACGCCCGATCTTAGTTATAATATCCCTGACGCAGAGGCGCTGCCGGTTGTGTTTGACTTGCTTGAAAACGAGGGTCTGTGCATGGGCGGCTCGACAGGTGTTAACATCGCTGGTGCGATCCGCATGGCCCGCGACATGGGACCAGGGCATACGATTGTTACGATCCTTTGCGATTATGGCACGCGGTATCAATCCAAGTTGTATAACCCAGAATTCCTGCGCGAAAAGGGACTGCCAGTGCCTGCATGGATGGATAGCAGCAACAGCACAATTCCCGATGTTATGATCACTGAATGATGTCGTTTTGGGCGAGGATATGTGGTCTGGCGTTTTTGATTTTCGCCGGATCAGTGCAAGCCCAATCACTTGCTGAAAACGGAATTCAGCAAGTTGTTCAAGCAACGGATATCGCGGATTCTGGGCAGATCGCGGGCATTGAGCTGTCCGGTTGGGATACTTTGGCCACGCGCGCTGAGGGCATCGCAGAGACAGGGGCCGCGTCCCAGTTTGCCTTGGGCCGTGTCCGTGCGGAGCTGGTTGGATGGCGTGATCAATTTTCGAATGCGCTTGGGACCAATGCCAATCGATTAATCACCGTGCGAGGCCAGATTGACGCCTTTGGGGTGGCCGCGAACGGCGTCGACCCTGTTATTGCAGCCCGTTTGGCTGAATTGATGGCGTTGCAAGATCGGTTATTGCAACCGCAGTTATTGGCCCAAGAGGCCTTTGCACGAGCCAATGGCCTGATCACCGAAATTGACAGGCAACAGCGCGCACTTGATTCACAGCGATTGGCGACGCGCAGTGCGTCACCGGCAAACCCGACATACTGGCCTGCTGCATTTAGCAATGTTCAAACGGGGCTGTCCAATTTGGGCGTTGAGTTCTGGAGCATTTCAGCGGCACATCGCAGCACAGATGGCCTTGTTGGTCGATTGTCTTTGGTTGTGGTCGCTTTGATCGGAGCAGCTATCGTGTTGACCCGCGCCCGTGCATGGATCACCTTGCTGGCCGCACAACCGCTACCGACGTCGGCCCGGTCCGCGTCAGGGTTGCGATTTGTGATTTCATTGGCAAGCGTTGTGATCCCAGTATTGGGGTTGGTTTTGGTAACATTGATACTCGAGATGTCTGGCCTTTTTGGCCCCGCGGGCGAAAGAGTTATTGCGGCGCTACCGTTTGCGGGTGGAATGGTATTTGTGGCCAAATGGCTGTCTGATTTCTATTTTCCGATCTCGCGAGATGATGACGGGATCCTTGGCTATCCTGCGGATGTGCGTGGACCCGCGCGGCGTTTGACCGTTGGCTTGGGGTGGGTGCTTGCCGTTGCGATTGCGATTGATGCGTTATTGAGCACCGTTCAGGCGGAGGCCGTGTCGATTGATGTCGTTAATTTGCCATTGCAGTTGATTGTTGGCGCACTGATGTGGCGATTAGGGCAATTGATCGTGCATCAAGCCGGTCCCAATACGAAGGCAATATTCAATAGCAACCGGTTACGGGTGTTTATCGGACGCGCTGCGTGTGCATTTGCTGTCGCCGGTCCCTTGGCATCACTGTTGGGGTATGGCGCGGCGGCGGCGGCGATAACTGTTCCCGCAGTTACGTCTCTGGCCACGATTGCTGTAATTGTTGTGCTTCAAAGGCTGAGCTATGCTGTGACAACCCGTGAGGGTTTTTCTGCGATCGAGGATACATCGGCCCCTGATCCACGGGGGCTGTTGCCGGTTACGATCAACTTTGCACTTTCGCTATTTGCGGTTCCAGTTTTAGCGCTTATCTGGGGCGTCAGCTGGGCCGAATTGGTGGAGGTTTGGACGCGCTTTTTGAGCGGATTTTCGGTTGGTGAAACCCGTATTTCGCCATCAAATTTTCTCATGTTTATTCTGATATTTATGGTTGGTGCTTTGCTGACGCGTTTTATCAAAACCGCGTTAAAGACCACTGTGATGCCGCGTACTCGGTTTGATCTGGGCGGGCAAAATGCAGTTGTTGCAGGCTTTGGCTACGTCGGGATATTCCTGTCCGCGCTGGTCGCGTTTGGTGTTGCTGGCATTGATCTGTCGTCACTGGCGATTGTTGCAGGTGCCTTGTCAGTTGGTATCGGTTTTGGCCTACAAAACATCGTTTCAAATTTCGTGTCCGGTATCATTTTATTGATCGAGCGACCGGTGGTCGAGGGCGACATGATCGAGGTTGGCGGTCAGATGGGTTACGTGCGTGACATTTCGGTGCGGTCAACGCGTATCGAGACGTTTGATCGGACGGACGTCATCATTCCCAACGCTGATCTTATTAGTAATCAGGTTACGAACTGGACACGTGGCAATCTGGTGGGCCGTGCAATCGTGCCTGTTGGCGTCGCTTATGGGTCTGATACCGCGCAAGTAACCCAGATATTGCAAGAGATCGCCGAGGCGCATCCTTTGGTTCTTTTGAACCCGCCGCCTAGCGTTTTACTGACGGGGTTTGGGGCCGATAGTATCGACTTTGAAATCCGTGCGATCATCCGTGATGTGAACTTCGTC
>CAJXTP010000070.1 GCA_913061335.1 uncultured Loktanella sp. | reverse complement strand
AGATGTAGAGAGGTCTCGTGGGCTCGGAGATGTGTATAAGAGACAGGTCGTGATCATAGGCATAACCTGCACCAAACCCTTGTTCTTTCATCAACGTGGTTGGGGCGTTCAGAATGTGGGCGGGCGGCGGTTCTGATCCGGTCTGTTTGGCCCCGTTCACCGCTGCCTTATAGGCCACATATGTCGCATTCGATTTCGGCGCGAGTGCCAGATAAGTGACAGCTTGGGCCAAGGCCAATTCGCCTTCGGGCGAGCCGAGCCGTTCGTAGGTTTCCCATGATTGCAGGCAAACTGCTTGCGCCTGCGGGTCGGCCAAGCCGATATCCTCCACGGCCATGCGGGTGATGCGACGGGCCAAAAAGCGCGGATCTTCGCCACCTGCCAGCATACGTGCGAACCAATAAAGCGCCGCGTCAGGGTCGGACCCGCGCACGGATTTATGCAATGCGCTAATCAGGTTGTAATGCTCGTCGCCGGATTTGTCGTATTTCACCGCGCGTTTCATCAAGCGCGTCGACAGTCCGTCACGGTCAATTTTACCGTCTACTTTCCACGCCATGATTTGTTCGATTAAATTCAGCAGCGCACGCCCGTCGCCGTCGGCCATATCAAGCAGGGCTTCGCGCGCAGGTCCATCAAGTGGAAGCGCCTTTTCCATCTCTTGTTCGGCGCGCTGTGCAAGGCGTTCGAGGTCTGTCAGATCAAGACGGCTCAGGATAAGTACTTGAGATCGCGACAAAACCGCGGCGTTTAACTCAAAACTTGGGTTTTCGGTTGTTGCACCGACCAGCAGGATGGTGCCGTCTTCCATGTAGGGCAAAAAGCCGTCTTGCTGGGCTTTGTTAAAGCGGTGGATTTCGTCGACGAATAACAACGTGCCTTTGCCGTTTTGACGTCGTATCTTGGCGGCCTCAAATACTTTGCGCAGGTCGGGGATGCCGGTGAAAATTGCGCTGATCTGCACAAAATGCATATCGGATTCGTTGGCCAACAGACGGGCGATAGTCGTCTTACCAACACCGGGTGGACCCCAGAAAATAAGCGATGAGAGCGAGCCCGATGCCAACATCACACCAAGCGGTGCATCGGGGCCAAGCACTTGTTCTTGACCGATCACTTCGCCCAATGTCTGCGGACGCAAACGGTCCGCCAGCGGGCGCGGGCCTGTGGGGGTGGATGGGGTGGAGCTGTCAAAAAGATCGGCCATGGATCAAACCTATGTCTGGATGCGCCCTATGGGAAGGGGCGGACGAAAAAGGCCCCGCGTTTCCGCGAGGCCCCTTATATTCTTGTGATAAGTCAAAGACTTATTCGTCGGCGTCTACGAACTCTTCGAGACGGGCACGGTCAGCAGAGCCTTTGGCGTCTACGTCGCGGTCAACGAATTCGATGATCGCCATAGGCGCCATGTCACCGTAACGGAAGCCAGCCTTCAGAACGCGGACATAGCCGCCCTGACGCTCTGCGTAACGTGGGCCGAGAATTTCAAAAAGCTTAGCGCAATGCATGTCTTGCTTCAGCTGCGCACGGGCTTGACGGCGTGCGTGCAAATCGCCGCGCTTGCCAAGTGTGATCAGCTTTTCGATGACGCGCTTAAGTTCTTTTGCCTTAGGCAAAGTTGTCTTGATCTGCTCATGTTCGATGAGCGAGCCGGACATGTTTGCGAACAGTGCTTTACGGTGTTCGTGTGTCCGGTTGAGGCGGCGGTAACCACGTGCGTGACGCATGAGAAAGTCTCCATTTTGTATTATGATGGGCCGTGCGCTGCGATGACGCCGGCTCCTTTATTGGGGCGGGATTGCCCAGTAATTATCGTATAAGTTTCGTATAAGTTTTGCATATGCCACCCGCGCCCTATTCAGGCACGGGTGAAATGCGTGTTTTTAAAACTGGTCTTCGAACTTTTTAGCCAGATCTTCGATATTGTCCGGTGGCCAATCCTCAACGTCCATGCCGAGGTGCAGACCCATACCTGACAACACTTCTTTGATCTCGTTCAAAGACTTGCGGCCGAAGTTTGGCGTACGCAGCATTTCTGCTTCGGTTTTCTGGATCAAATCGCCGATGTAAACGATGTTATCGTTCTTAAGGCAGTTTGCAGAACGCACAGACAGTTCCAGCTCGTCCACTTTCTTCAACAGAAGCGGGTTGAACTCGAGGCCATCGTCGTCGGCACCAGCAGTTGCTGATTCAGGCTCGTCGAAGTTAACGAAGATCGACAGTTGGTCCTGCAGGATACGTGCAGCATATGCCACAGCGTCGTCCGGCGTGATGGAACCGTCTGTTTCGACCTTCATGGTCAACTTGTCATAGTCCAAAACCTGACCTTCACGGGTCGGCTGCACGTCATAGGATACTTTCTTAACCGGCGAATAAATCGCGTCGATTGAGATCATACCAATTGGTGCATCTTCTGGCTTGTTCTTTTCCGCAGCGACATAGCCGTTACCGGTATTCACGGTAAGTTCCATGTACAGATCAGCGCCATCGTCGAGGTGACAGATGATGTGATCCTTGTTGAGGATTTCGATGCCAGCTGTTTCAGAGATGTCAGCAGCAGTCACAACGCCCGGGCCTTTGGCCTGAACGCTAAGACGCTTTGGCCCGTCGACTTCCATGCGGATTGCAACGCCTTTGAGGTTCAAGACGATGTCGGTAACGTCTTCACGTACACCGGAAACGCTTGAGAACTCGTGCAGAACGTTGTCGATCTGAACGGCAGTGATCGCGGCACCTTGCAGTGACGACATCAGGATGCGGCGCAGGGCGTTGCCCAGCGTCAGGCCGAAGCCCCGCTCGAGTGGTTCTGCAACCACTGTTGCCTGACGCATCGGGTCATTGCCCGGTGTTACGTCAAGCTGTGTTGGCTTGATCAATTCAGCCCAATTCTTGTGGATCATGCGTCCCTCCATTCCTGTCTGCCTTCATGTCCGAAAGGCAAACGCCCGAGGTTTCAAAATGACGGATTGGGGCCGTGCAAAATATGCACGACCCCAAAGCGTTTCGTAATGTCTTAGACGCGGCGGCGCTTTGGTGGGCGGCAGCCGTTATGCGCCATTGGCGTAACATCACGGATCGACGTGACGTTAAAGCCAGCAGCAGCCAAAGCGCGCAATGCGCTTTCACGTCCGGAACCAGGACCCTGCACTTCGACTTCAAGCGTTTTCACGCCGTGGTCTTGCGCCTTTTTAGCCACATCTTCCGCAGCCATCTGAGCCGCGTAAGGTGTAGATTTCCGTGAGCCTTTAAAGCCCATTGTCCCAGCAGACGACCAAGCGATCGCGTTGCCCTGAACGTCGGAAATCAGGATTTTTGTGTTGTTGAAAGAAGAATTCACGTGAGCAACGCCTGCGGCGATGTTCTTGGAGACCTTCTTCTTGGTGCGTTTAGTATCGCGTGCCATATCTGATGCCCTCCCTTATTTCTTCTTACCAGCAATGGCCTTTGCAGGGCCTTTGCGAGTACGTGCGTTAGTTGATGTACGCTGACCACGCACAGGCAGGTTACGACGGTGACGCAAGCCACGGTAGCTACCAAGATCCATGTGACGCTTAATGTTCATCTGTGTTTCACGGCGAAGGTCGCCTTCAACAGTCAGATTAGAGTCAATGTACTCGCGAACCTTCAGGATTTCAGCATCCGACAGTTCGTTAACGCGACGAGCGCGGTCGATACCGATGGCCTCACAGATTTCTTCTGCTTTGGTCGAACCGATACCAGCGATATATGTGAGGGCGATCAGAACACGTTTCCCAGTAGGGATGTTCACGCCAGCAATACGTGCCAAGGTGGTATTTCCTTTTCGTTGCGGGTCCGTTATTCCGGACCCTTTTTTCACAACGGAGGCCCGAACGATCAATCGTCGGGCCGCGTCATATCGAGGTGCTCTGTGGATGTAGGGTGCGACCCCTTAACCACAAATTGATTCCCGCTAGGGATGTGGGTGTTTAGGAGCCTACGGCCCAAGGGTCAAGGGGGTGAAATGGTCCCACCGAAGATTCTGGTGCGACCAATTACCTTGGGCTTAATCGAGCGCTGATTTAATGCTTGCTGCGACGTCATCCATGCTGGCCAGACCATCGACAGATTTCAGGTCGCCTTTGGCGTAGTAGTAGCCAACAAGCGGGGATGTCTGTTTGTAGTAGGCCATCAGGCGGGTGCGCAGGCTGTCTTCGTTGTCATCGGCGCGGCGCTGAAAGTCGGACGCACCGCAATTGGTGCATTTCTCGTCTGCGGGGATCGGTTTGGTGTTGTCGTTATAGACCTCACCACAAGACCCACATGTCGAGCGTGCCGTGATGCGGGCCACGAGGGCTTCGTCGTCGACTTGCATCTCGATCACGCAATCAAGGTTTTCACCCATCCCGACGAGCAATTCACCAAGCGCATCGGCCTGTGCCAATGTGCGCGGGAAGCCGTCGAAGATGTATCCAGATGCGCCATTGTCCAGCTCAAGCTGTTCACGGATCAGGCCAATGACGATTTCGTCGGTAACAAGTTCGCCAGCGTCCATAACGGCCGCGACCTTAAGACCCATCTCGGTGCCAGAGCTTTTTGCAGCGCGCAGCATGTCGCCTGTGGACAGCTGAACCATAGTGCGTTCGTCCACAAGTTTACGTGCTTGTGTGCCTTTGCCCGCGCCTGGCGGTCCGAGAAGGATAATATTCATTTACGAGTTGGCCCTTTACGTTTCGCACCACGGCCTTTGCCGCGCAGTTGCGATTTTTCAATCAGGCCTTCGTATTGATGGGCCAGCAGATGAGATTGGATCTGTTGAATAGTATCCATCCCTACCGACACAATAATCAAGACCGAAGTTCCACCAAAGTAAAAAGGAATGGCGAACTGGCTGCGTAGAATTTCTGGCAACAGCGCAACAAGCGCAAGATAGCCCGACCCCAAAACAAGGATACGTGTCACAACGTAATCCAGATATTCGGCTGTTTTCTTACCCGGACGGATGCCCGGCACAAAGCCGTTTTGGTTTTTGAGGTTGTCTGCGACTTCGTCAGTTTTGAACGCAACTTCACGGGTGTAGAAATATGTGAAGAAGATAATCATGCCTGCAAAGAACAGCAGATACAGCGGTTGACCGGGCCCAAAGTAGGCCAGAATGGTCGACATCAAGGGGCCAGTTGAGCCGCCAGAGAATGTACTGATCGTGGTTGGCAGCAACAGCAATGCGGATGCAAAGATCGCAGGGATAACACCGGCTGGGTTTACTTTAATCGGTAGGTGGCTGGTTGAGCCGTCATAAACCTTCATACCGCGCTGTTGGCGTGGGTATTGAATGTGAATTTTGCGCAAAGACCGTTCCATGAAGACCACAAAGGTCAGGATCGCGATGACCATCAGTATGACCCCCACGATGATCAAAGGAGAGATCGCACCGGACCGTCCTTGGGACAGGAACTGTGCTGCTGCAGCAGGAACTTCGGCGATGATGCCGACGAAGATGATCAAAGAGATACCGTTGCCGATACCGCGTGCAGTGATCTGTTCGCCGAGCCACATCAGGAACATGGTGCCGCCAACGATGGTGATCACACATGCTGCTTGGAAATAAAGACCAGGGTCTGCGACCAAGCCGCCAGCCTCTAGGCTACGCGCCAGACCATATGCTTGTGCTGTGGCAAGAATAACCGTGCCGTAGCGGGTGTATTGGTTCAGCTTGCGCCGTCCCTGCTCGCCCTCTTTCTTGAGGTTCTTGAGCGGCTCCCACATGGAGCCAAGCAACTGAATGATGATCGATGCAGAGATATACGGCATGATGCCAAGCGCAAAGATACCCATGCGCGACAGCGCCCCACCAGTGAACATCGACAAGATGCCGCCGATGCCTGCTTGTGCGTCTTCCATGAATGACCGCAATGCGGTCCCATCGATGCCCGGCACAGGGATATATGTCCCCAAGCGGTAAACGACCAAAAGGCCAAGGGTAAACAGGATGCGTTGGCGCAATTCGGTGGCTTTACCGAAAGCGCTCCAGCTCATGTTGGATGCCATTTGTTCTGCTGCGGATGCCATGCGTCTCTCTTTTCATGAAAACACCGCCAACAGGTCTCCCCGTGGCGGCGCTTGGGAATGCTTTAACGAATGTAGGCGACCCGTGGGCCGCTCACAAGGCGTTACTCAGCTGCTGCGACCTTTGGTGTCGCTGTTACGGTCACTTTACCGCCAGCTTTTGCAACAGCTTCGACTGCACCAGCGGATGCGCCGTGTACAATGATGTTCGCTTTGGATGTGAATTCACCCTTGGCCAGAACGCGAACGCCGTCTCTGATGCGGCGCAGAGCACCGGAAGCAACCAGTGCCTCTTGTGTGATGTCGGCAGTTGCGTCGATCTTGCCTGCGTCGATGAATTTCTGGATCAGGCCAAGGTTGATAACAGCGTATGCTTTGCGGTTCGGCTTGTTAAAGCCGCGCTTTGGCAGACGTTGGTAAAGCGGCATTTGGCCGCCCTCGAAGCCCTTGATCGCAACACCGGAACGGGACTTTTGACCCTTGATACCACGGCCAGCTGTCTTACCCATGCCGGAACCCGGACCACGCGCAACGCGCTTGCGGGATTTGGATGCACCTGGGTTGTCGGAAAGTTGATTCAGTTTCATGTCGCTACTCCTTTTGCCGGAAATGACCCCCAGCGACGGGAGCGGTCAAACGCGGCGTTTCAATATATGAGTCGGTACATAAGATGTACGGACTAGCGGCGTATAGACGGGGAATGGGCGTGGGGCAAGAGGCCCTGCACAATGAAGGCCCGTCTAACATTATGTTTGTCTGATCTACAGCTCGCGCACGTTGGCAACTGGCATTCAAAATGGCCGCCCTGCCGGACGTCCTAAACCTAAGGAATTAGAATGTCGGCGCGTTGCCACGTGGCAGACTGCACCGTCAAATCATCCAACAAAAGATCAACCCGCACAGATTCAACGCTGCCCAGTTCATAGCGATGATACACGAGCAAAGCTTCTTCATCGATCATCGCATTGGGTTGCATAAGGTCCATATGGCAGTCGGGCATTTTCAAGTCCTGCAATGGCGCGTCATTGATTGAGAATTTCGCGCCCATAAGGCCGCAACGCCAGCTGAATATCTGTGTGAAATACACCAGATCCTGCCCGTCAAATTCGCGAACTGCGGACCAATTGGCCTTTGTCATCTCCAAGATCATGCCAACTTCACCAGCCGTCGTGAATTTACCCAGTGATGTCTGATCATCGGGTGACAAACCGGTCAGATCAAAACTGTCAGTGCCGCTTTGCGCCAATGCGGGGCTTCCGAGAAGCAGTGAACAAATTAGAAATACGCCCGTTTTCATATGATTTCTCCCAAATTTTCGAATTTCAAAACTTAGGCCACCTTGTATAGGCGAAAGCTGCGCAAAATTCAATCTGACACATCGGGGGTGACATTTGGCTGACACTCTGATTCAGTCAATGTGTAGTCAAATTTCTGAGTGGGGCCGAGACCGAGATGGAAATAATTGCGCGTTCAGATGATTATCAGATCACGTTTCACGCGGCGGCTGATACACCAAGCGACACTTTGGTAATCACCTTTGCTGGTCTTCCTACAGGACTTGAAAGCGACGGTTTTGGGACTGATTTTTGTCTCGCTCACGGCTATGATACGATCTTTACGGCCCAGCGCATTAATACCCAGTATCAAGGCCTGTCTCTTGAGGATTTTGAGGCTGCAGTAGCGCCAAAGGCCGCCGAATACAAAACCGTCGTCTGTTATGGTCCTAGTTTGGGCGGATATGCCGCGCTGTATTTTGGCGGTACGATTAACGCGCGGATCATTGTGGCCGCCCCTATGCTGCCTGCATGGCCCCACCTGCGGAACCGTAAATGCGCCGATCTTAAGATCAATCACATCCCGTTGTACGACGTGCCCAAGAGCGAACATATTCCCGTGGTTGTTTACGATCCGATGGTTGTGATCGACACGAATAACGTCGAGACCATGGTTGAGCCGGCCTATCCGACCATAACAAAGGTTGAGGTGCCTTTTGCGGGCCATCCGGTTTTGGTGTCACTGGCAAAGGCGCACATCTTGAAACCATTTATCCTGCATTTCTTTGAGACCGGCGAGGTCATGGATTTCGAACGCCCTGGCGAGGGATCCGCGATTTGGCACCGCGAGCGGGCCCGCTATTTCCTTAGGAATGAACCGGAAAAGGCCAGACCAGAATTTGAAAAGAGCCTTGCGATCGAAGGATCAAAACTGACCTTCAATCTATTGATCCAGTGCCTGATTAAGGTTGGTGACCTTGAAGGTGCGCAGGAAAAGTTGGACTTTTCAAGACAGTCGGACGAAAGAATCCACCAGATGAATATCCACATCGCCAAGCAGGCGACGACGGCAGGTTTGCATGTCTAAAGCGCGTTAATTTGATCTGCCCGCAAACGCAAAACGCCCCGCAGTTTCCTGCGAGGCGTTTCTGACTTGCGTAGGATGGGTTTCAACCCATCAAACGTTTAGCCTTTTTCTTCGATGATCTCGACCATGTGCGAAATCTTGTTGACCATGCCACGGACGGAAGGTGTGTCTTCCAGTTCGCGTGTGCGGTTCATTTTGTTCAGACCCAGACCGATGAGCGTTGCACGCTGGTCGGCGGGGCGACGGATTGGCGAACCAACCTGCTTAACGACAATTGTTTTAGCCATTTTATTTGTTCCTTACGCTTCTGCGGCTTCTGGAGCGGCATCTGCCACAGGCGCATCTTCACGACGAAGAATGTCTGCAACTTTCTTACCGCGACGCTGAGCGACGTTACGTGGTGACTGTTCTTTTGTCAGACCATCCATCGTCGCACGGATCATGTTGTAAGGGTTCTGGGACCCCAAAGATTTGGACACAACATCTTGTACGCCAAGCATTTCGAATACGGCACGCATTGGACCACCAGCAATAATACCAGTACCCTGTGGAGCTGTACGCATAATGACCTTACCAGCGCCGTGACGTCCTTCGACATCATGGTGCAGTGTGCGGCCGTCTTTGAGCGCAACACGGATCATCTGACGCTTAGCTTGCTCAGTGGCTTTGCGGATAGCTTCAGGAACTTCCTTCGCTTTACCCTTACCAAAGCCAACACGGCCTTTTGCGTCGCCAACAACGACGAGTGCAGCAAAACCAAAGCGCTTACCGCCTTTTACAGTTTTGGAAACACGGTTGATTGCGACCAAGCGGTCAGCGAATTCCGGTGTTGCTTCTTCGCGGTTACGACGATTGCCGCCGCGATTGTTGTCACGTTCTGCCATTGATGGCGTCCTTTATATCGGTGGCGCATAGGCGCCGAATTTATGTCGATCACAGTGGCCGACCGGCCCTTGATCATCGAAGGCGCGCCATTGCTAGCGCGCCTTACGGTTTTTAGATTTTGAGACCACCTTCACGGGCAGCTTCGGCCAAGGCCTTCACTTTGCCGTGAAACAGGAAGCCACCACGGTCGAAGAACGCTTGCTCTACGCCAGCAGCCTTCGCGCGCTCTGCAATTGCAGCGCCCACTTTGGTTGCGGCTTCGAGGTTGTTCGTGCCGACCACGCCCAGTGCTTTTTCGAGCGAAGATGCGGATGCGAGTGTTACGCCGTTCACATCGTCGATCAGCTGGACGCTGATGTTTTTGTTGCTGCGATGTACAGACAACCGAGGGCGACCCTGGTTTGCTGTTACTTTGCGCAGCTTGTTCCGTACGCGCATGCGGCGCTTGAGGAACAACGTTCTTTTGCTGTTTGCCATTATTTCTTCTTCCCTTCTTTGCGGAAGATGTACTCGTCCTTGTACTTGATACCCTTGCCTTTATATGGCTCGGGCTTACGCCAAGCGCGGATATTAGCCGCGACCTGACCTACAAGCTGCTGGTCGATACCTTCTACAGTAATTTCAGTTGGTTTAACTGCCGTAACAGTCACGCCTTCTGGAACTTCGAAGATTACGTCGTGTGAATAACCAAGCGCCAATTTCAGGTCAGAACCCTGCATTGTCGCACGATAACCAACGCCATTGATTTCAAGTTGCTTTTTGAAACCAACAGTCACGCCGGTTGCCAGATTGGCAACCATTGTGCGGGTCATACCCCATTGCTGACGTGCACGCTTAGATTTGCCGCGTGGTTCAACGGAAACGGACTGGCCGTCTACGGTGATTGTCACGTCGTCAGTTGCTTTGAAAGTGCGGACCCCTTTAGGGCCTGTCACTTCGATTGTCTGACCGGACACAGAAGCGGAAACGCCTGCGACCAATTCGACTACTTTTTTACCAATTCTAGACATACGATCGGCTCCTTAGAATACAGTGCAGAGCACTTCGCCGCCAATGTTGGCCGCCCGTGCGTTTGCATCCGACATCACACCTTTGGAGGTGGAGACAATCGACACACCGAGGCCCTGACGGACGACTGGGATGTCATTTGGACCCGTGTAAACACGACGACCAGGTTTTGAAACCCGTTTCACTTCGCGAATGACAGGAGTGCCTTCGTAATACTTGAGGCTGATTTCGAGAGCAGGGTGGCCATCTTTGCCAGTCGTTGCTTCGTAACCACGAATATAACCTTCGTCTACGAGCACGTCCAAGACCCAACCACGCAGCTTAGAAGCTGGAGTAGAGACTGTGGATTTGCCGCGCATCTGATTGTTACGGATACGTGTCAGCATATCACCGATAGGATCGTTCATAATATCTGCTCCTTACCAGCTGGACTTGACCATGCCAGGAATTTCGCCATTGGAACCGAGGTCCCGCAGTGCAATCCGGCTGATCTTGAGTTTACGGTAATAAGCGTGTGGACGCCCGGTGAGTTGGCAACGATTGTGCAGACGCACAGCAGCAGAGTTCCGCGGCAACTTTGCGAGTTCCAAAGTTGCTTTGAAGCGCTCTTCTACAGGCTTCTCTTTGTCGTTTGTGATCGCCTTCAAGGCAGCACGCTTTGTGGCGTACTGCTTGACCAGCTTCGCGCGCTTAACTTCGCGTGCGATCATGGATTTCTTAGCCATATCTAAATTCTCCCTACCGCTTAGCTGTTGAAAGGCATGTTGAATTTCTTCAACAAAGCCTTCGCTTCAGCGTCGGTTTCAGCAGTGGTACAGATGACGATGTCCATGCCCCAGTTCTCATCGATTTTATCGAAGTTGATCTCGGGAAACACCAGATGCTCTTTGAGGCCCGTGGCATAGTTGCCGCGACCATCGAAAGATTTACCAGATACGCCGCGAAAATCGCGGATACGTGGCATTGCAACTGTGATCAGACGGTCAAGGAATTCGTACATCTTGTCACCACGAAGCGTGACTTTAGCACCCAAAGGCATGTCTTCCCGTACGCGGAAACCAGCGATGGATTTCTTTGCAATGGTTGTCAGTGCCTTCTGACCGGCGATTGTGGACAGATCTTCCTGCGCGGATTTGGCTTTCTTGCTGTCACGGACAGCTTCAGCGCCACAACCGATGTTCAAGACAATTTTGTCCAGACGCGGGATCTGCATGTCGTTCTTATAACCGAATTCTTCCTTCATCGCAGCGCGAATTGTGGAAGCGAACTCGGTCTTCAAACGTGGGGTATATGTTGCGGTATCAAGCATTAGATCACATCCCCTGTTGTTTTAGCAAAACGAACCTTGTTTTCGCCATCCATACGGAAGCCAACACGGGTTGCTTTACCATTTGCATCAACAACGGCCAGATTGGACAAGTCGATCGGCATCGCTTTTGGCGTGCGGCCACCTTGTGTCGTCTGGGATTGCTTAACGTGGCGGACGGCCATCTTAACGCCGTCAACAATTGCTTTACCAGTTTTTGGATCAAGAGTTTTGATCTCGCCAGTAACGCCTTTGTCTTTGCCTGCGATCACGATGACATTGTCACCTTTGCGGAGTTTAGCAGCCATTGTTACAGCACCTCCGGAGCAAGTGAGATGATTTTCATGAAGTTCTTTGCGCGCAACTCACGAAC
>CAJXTP010000069.1 GCA_913061335.1 uncultured Loktanella sp. | reverse complement strand
GTCATTGAGGTACCCGTAATTTGGTGCCCCTAAGCCCGCTTTTCAATCGAAGCTATGCCCAACACATCCAAAACCTTGGCAGCAATATCATCCGCGTTCAATCCTGCGGTGGCGTACATATCGCGTGGGCTGGATTGATCGATGAAGGTATCAGGCAGCACCATGGAGCGGAATTTGAGCCCGTGATCAAACACGCCCTCTTCCGCTAAAAGCTGTGCAACATGTGATCCAAACCCACCAATTGCGCCCTCTTCAACAGTGATCAACGCCTCGTGATCAGCGGCCATCGCCAAAATCATGTCGCGGTCTAGCGGTTTTGCAAAACGGGCGTCCGCGATGGTTGGGGTAATCCCCTTGGCAGCCAGCGCCTCGCAGGCGGCCTCGACCTCTTGCAAGCGCGTGCCAAATGACAAGATCGCAACGCGGGCACCGTCACGGATCATGCGGCCTTTGCCAATCTCCAACAGCTCTGGGTCGGCAGGCATTTCAACGCCCACACCTTCACCGCGCGGAAACCGGAACGCGATTGGCCCGTCATCATAGGCAGCGGCCGTGGCAACCATGCGGACCAACTCGGCCTCATCGGCGGCTGCCATCACAACAAAGCCAGGTAAGTTCGCAAGAAAGGCGATATCAAACGCGCCCGCATGCGTGGCACCATCAGCGCCCACCAGCCCAGCGCGATCAATCGCAAACCGGACAGGCAGGCGTTGAATAGCCACATCATGCACAACCTGATCATAGCCGCGCTGTAGAAACGTCGAATAAAGCGTACAGAATGGACGCATGCCGCCAGCTGCCAAACCAGCACTGAACGTCACTGCATGTTGCTCGGCAATACCCACATCAAAACAGCGACTGGCATAGCGTTCCATAAATTTGTTCAGCCCCGTGCCATCAGGCATCGCAGCAGTCACCGCACAGATTTTAGGGTCTAACGCTGCGAGTTTCAGCAAGCTTTCCGCAAAAACAGACGTATAACTTGGGGCATTAGACACTGCTTTCGCTTGCTCGCCGGTGACCACATTGAACTTACCTGTGGCGTGCCCCTTATCGCGAGCAGCCTCGGCAGGACCAAATCCCTTACCCTTTTTCGTGATCGCGTGGATCATAATCGGGCCAGTGGCGCGGTCTTTGACAGTGCGCAGCACCTGCAACAGCTGCTCCATATCATGGCCGTCAATCGGACCAACGTAAGAAAAACCAAGCTCTTCAAACAGCGTTCCACCGACGGTCATATGCTTGACCATTTCCTTGGCACGCTTCGCACCCTCACGCAGCGGTTCAGGCAACAGGGACACGGCACCCTTGGCGGCGGCCTTCAGTTCCTGAAATGGCTCACCCGCATAAAGACTGCTTAGGTACGACGACATCGCGCCAACTGGCTGCGCAATCGACATTTCATTGTCGTTCAAAATGACGATCAGACGTTTGCCCAAATGACCAGCATTGTTCATCGCCTCGTAAGCCATGCCAGCCGACAACGCGCCGTCACCAATCACAGCGATCGCATCACCACCATCGCCACCCAAATCGCGGGCCACGGCAAAGCCAAGTGCGGCAGAAATCGACGTACTAGAATGGGCAGCGCCAAACGGATCATACGGGCTCTCGGACCGCTTGGTAAAACCGGATAAGCCATCTTTCATGCGCAGGGTGCGGATACGGTCACGTCGACCGGTCAAAATCTTATGCGGATAACACTGGTGGGACACATCCCAAATGATCTTATCCTTTGGCGCATCAAAAACCGCATGCAGCGCAACCGTCAGTTCAACCACTCCTAGCCCGGCACCCAGATGACCACCTGTGACCGACACTGCCGAAATCGTCTCGGCACGGACCTCATCAGCCAGCTTTCGCAGCTGAACATCCGACAACGTTTTCATATCCGCTGGGGTTTGAATGGTGTCCAAGATCGGGGTGATGGGATCAGTCATAATCAGCCTTCTATTTGCGGCGAGCGATAACAAAACGCGCGGCGTCTTTCAACGTCTCGCCGTCATCACCATAGCCCGATAATGCATCACATGCCTGCGCGACCAGCTCAGCCGCGCGGTTTTTCGCGCCCTCAAGACCCAAAAGCGATACAAACGTGGCCTTGCCAGCCGCAGCATCCTTGCCCACAGCCTTACCAACCTCAGCAGCATCACCCTCAATATCCAGCACATCATCAGCAATCTGAAACGCGAGGCCCAGCGCGCGACCATAGGTGCGCAGCGGCTTTTCATCCGCCTCAGCCAATCGCGGTCCAGCAGCAGCAGCCCATTCAATCAACGCGCCGGTTTTCTTGGACTGCAACGCCTCAATCTTAGCCAAATCCAACGCAACATCTGCGCGCTCGGCTGCCATATCCATCGCTTGTCCGCCAACCATGCCGTCCGCACCAGCGCGCGACGCCAGCGTATGTGCCAGCACAACTTTCGTGCGATCAGGAATTTCTGCCGACATGATCAACTCAAACGCCAGCGACTGCAAAGCATCGCCTGCCAGAACTGCTGTCGCCTCATCCCACTTTTTGTGCACCGTCGGCTGACCACGACGCAAATCGTCATCGTCCATGCAGGGCAAATCATCATGGACCAGCGAATAGCCGTGGATCGCCTCAATCGCACCGGCAATCGGGGCTGCGATTTTTGGGTCTATGCCATGCAATCTGGCACCTTCAAGCACAAGGAAACCACGTAACGCTTTACCACCTTGCACCGCATGCATCATTGCCAGCGGAATATCACTGCCGTCAAACCTAACTGCACCACGAATGGCACCTTCAACAGTCACCGCTGTCGCGGCCAATGCACGGGTCAGATCAGTCATCCAGCGGCGCAGTCCCAACAGCGTTGCCATCAGCATCAATCGTCAGCTTGGCGACCTTTTCTTCAGCGCGCTTCAACTCGTCCTGACAGCGTTTGCGCAATGCAGCACCGCGTTCATACAGCGCAATGCTTTCGTCCAACGCGACATCGCCACGCTCCAATTGGCCAACAACCTGCTCCAACGCGGCAATCGCCTGCTCAAAGCTCATTTCTTCTACGGCATCTGTCATCGCGCTCTATCCTTCAACACATTCACATGGGCGGCGGCACTGGCCCCCAAAGCTGGCAAATCATACCCGCCCTCAAGACTGGATACCACCCGCCCTTCGCAATGACGATCCGCCAGATCACACAGTTTTTCTGTGATCCAAGCAAAGTCAGCCTCAACCAAATTCATCCCCGCCAATGGATCATCCTTATGTGCATCAAATCCAGCCGATATGATGATTATTTGAGGAGCAAACGCATCAACGCGCGGCAGCACGACCTGTTCCATCACATCACGAAACGCTTTTGATCCAGCACCATCAGGCAGCGGGCAGTTCAATACATTGCCAACGCCAGTCTCGTGCGCAGCACCGGTCCCAGGATACAGCGGCATCTGATGCGTTGAACAAAACAGAATACGGGGGTCTTCCTCGACCAAATCTTGGGTGCCGTTGCCGTGGTGGACATCAAAATCCACGATGGCAACGCGGTCCAAGCCATGATGTTCCAGCGCATGTTTGGCGGCAATCGCAACATTACCAAAGAAACAAAACCCCATCGGGGTCTCGCGCTCTGCATGATGACCGGGCGGGCGCATCGCAACAAACGCATTTGGGGCGTCGCCGCCCAACACCATATCCACCGCACGGACCACGCCACCAACACAGCGAAACGCGGCCTCTAATGTGCCAACAGACATATGCGTGTCAGCATCCAACGACCGCCAACCTTCATCAGGAGCAGCCTCGCGCAGCGCGGTAATATGCGCGGCAGGATGGGCGCGCAAAATATCGTCCTCGGCGCCCAACGGGGCGGTCACGCGGTGCAAATCCATCGCCTTAAGCGCGCCCAAAACGGCATCCAATCGGGCCACCTGCTCAGGATGACCGGGCGGGGTTACATGATCAAAACACGCATCATGTGTCACAAGTGCTGTGCGCATATTTTACCTCTTTGGTTTGAAAATATCCCCGCCGGAGGCAAGAATTCTTTAAGCAGTGCCAGTATCAGGGGCCAACATATATCCCTCGCCACGGACGGTCTGCAAATACCGCGGCTGCTTTGGATCAACCTCGATCTTGCGACGCAAACGGGTGATCTGAACATCAACAGCACGTTCCTGCGTCTGGCTACCAGATCGTGACAATTCCTCGACCAACTTGCTGCGACTTACAGGCTCGGCAGGCTGGCTGGAAAAAATGCGCATCAACTGACCCTCGGTGGCAGTCAGGCGGACTTGGGTATCATCGCGCCACATCTCGCCACGTTCAATATCATAGCGGACAGGGCCAAGATTTAGCACCCGAGGCGCAACAACAGCTGGTTCGGCCAACGGGACACGGCGCAAAATCGCGTTGATGCGGAGCAACAGTTCCTTTGGCTCAAACGGCTTAGCCAAATAGTCATCAGCACCCGCCTCAAGGCCAGAAATCCGGTCGCCGGTCTCACCCTTAGCAGTCAGCAACATAATCGGCGTGGTGATCGTTTTGCGCAGATCACGGCACAATGTCATGCCGTCTTCACCGGGCATCATCACGTCGAGGACGATCAGATCAAACTCCAACCCCGCCAAAATACGGCGGGCATGGGCAGCGTCGCGGGCGGTAGATACCAAAAATCCGGACCGCATCAGAAACTTTTGCAACAGACCGCGAATGCGCTCGTCGTCATCAACAATTAACAGGTGCGCGTCATCCGCCATCAGTCTGTCCTATCCTTTATGGCCACGTAATGGTGGCGCATATCCTCATCCATCATGGCCTCTAGGACCTCGCGAAACCCAGCCACCGCCTCAGGTCCTGCACGGCGATATGCGCTGCGCATCCGGTCCCTTTGGGCGTCCGACAATTCACGCTCCAGCGCGGCACCCACATCGGTTAAATGCAAATGACGCTCACGCTTGTCAGCACGGCCCACCGTAGACGATACCAAACCGTCTGCAATCAACGTGCGCAAGACACGATTAAGCGATTGTTTTGTAACGCCCAGAATATTCAGCAGGTTATTGACCGTCGTGCCGGGGCTGCGGTGAATGAAATGCACTGCGCGGTGATGGGCGCGCCCGTACGCCTTGGTCTGCAAAATGCGGTCAGGATCAGCGGTAAACCCGCGATACGCAAAGAACATCGCCTCAATGCCTTTACGAACCTGCTCGTCTGTCAAAAACAACAGGCTCTGGCCGCTTTGTGACTGTCCGCCCTGCGACATCGGATGCGTCCCCTCTTTGAATGCTGATGCAACAATACGTCAGCTTTGTTGACATTCCAAGCAGTACTCGGTATCGATTCTCACAAATTGCGTAATATTATGTCCGAAACGGACCTTACTGCGTAACAAATGCAAAATCAAATAGGAGGCTGCAATGACTGCTGCATATGATGACCGCGATGGAAAAATATGGATGGACGGCAAACTTGTCGATTGGCGCGATGCCAATGTGCACGTCCTAACGCATGCGATGCATTATGCCTCCTCCGTGTTCGAGGGCGAGCGCTGCTACGACGGCAAGATTTTCCTCAGCGAAAAGCACTCTGAACGGCTGCACGCCTCGGCAAACCAACTCGACTTTGAAATCCCATACTCCGTTGCCGAAATTGAGGCCGCCAAGCGCGCAGCCCTCGATGCAAACGGCCTGACAAACGCCTATGTACGCCCACTTGCATGGCGCGGATCTGGAACAGACATGGGAGTCGCTGCTGCGGCAAACCCTGTCCATCTGGCAATCGCCGTTTGGGAATGGGGTGCCTACTACGGTGAGGCAAAAACCAAAGGCGCGAAACTCGACATCGCCAAATGGAAACGCCCGTCACCCGAATGCGCACCATCCCAAGCCAAGGCCGCCGGTCTTTACATGATCGCAACCCTGTCCAAACACGCAGCAGAAGCCAAAGGCTGCTCTGACGCGCTGATGTTTGACTATCGCGGCTACGTGGCCGAAGCGACAGGCGCAAACATGTTCTTCGTCAAAGACGGCGAAGTCCACACACCAACACCAGACGCCTTCCTCAACGGCCTAACCCGTCAAACCGTCATCGGCATGCTAGAGAAAAAAGGCATCAACGTCATCGAGCGACACATCATGCCCGAAGAACTTGAAACCTTCGAACAATGCTGGCTCACAGGCTCCGCCGCCGAAGTCACCCCCGTAGGCCAAATCGGCGACTACAATTTCGAAGTAGGCGCATTGGCCATAGAGATGGCAGCCGACTACGAAAAACTAGTCCGCGCATAATGGATCGGGGCGCTGCGGCGCCCCTTTCAACTTCGCAAATGATAACGGCAGACCTTATTCACGAAGCACTCAAATAAATGGGTATCTCATGAACCAATCAATTTCATTAGTCGCCGTTGTCGTGCGTGACTACGATGATGCGATTAAATTCTATGTCGAAAAACTCGGATTTGATCTTGTTGACGATACCTACCAGCCAGAACAGGATAAACGCTGGGTCGTCGTAAAACCAAAAGGTGACGGACAGGCGTCAATCTTACTGGCGAAGGCATCCAGTTCCGAGCAACAAAAATTTATCGGAAATCAATCCGGTGGTCGCGTTTTTCTGTTTCTTCAGACTGACGACTTTCATCGTGATTATAACAACTACAAAAATAACGGTATCGAATTTATTCGCCCGCCAAAGACAGCTCCATATGGAACCGTTGCTGTGTTCTCAGATTTATATGGCAATCTGTGGGATCTCGTACAGTTTTCGTAGCAAAAGGAAAAACCCTCCCACCTCGCTTTTTCCCAAATACTCAAACCTTACTTCCCGCCCAAATTCCCCATCGCTTTACGCTGCTGCGCGCGCTGCAACCCAAGCACCCGCTCGCGCCAAATAATCAGCACACCGGCCAAAATAACAATCCCTGCGCCTAGCAACATCGTCCCCGTCGGCACTTCGTCAAACACAAAATACCCGATGATCAGCGCCAAAATCATCGACGCATAATCAAACGGCGCGACCAATGACGCGTCGGCATATCGGTAACTCGACGTCAGGAATATCTGCCCCAATCCGCCGAGCAACCCCGCCAAAACCAGCATCAGCGCAACGCCCGCCGATGGCATGGCCCAACCCCACGGCAAGGTGCAAAGCGCCAGCGCGGCCGACGTGATCGAAAACCAAAACACAATCGCCGCAGTGCCTTCCGTCTGGACCAATTTACGCACGAACACTTGGGCCAACGCCGCAAACACAGCGCCCATCAGCACCACGACAGCGCCCAATGTCTCGCCCGTCGACAAGCCCGCGCCAATCGACAATCGCGGCGACAAAACGATCAACACCCCGATCATGCCGAACAACACAGCGGACAGGCGGTAAACCCCAACCTTTTCGTTCAAAAACATCGACGCGAACACAACCACCAGCAGCGGTGCGGCATATCCAATCGCCGTCGCGTCAGGCAACGGCAACAACCCCAATCCAGTGAACCCAAGGCCCATCGCAGACGTCCCCAACAACCCGCGCCAGAAATGGCCCACAGGGTTCGGCGTCTTCCATCCGCTGCGCAATTCGCCGCGCATCGCCAGCCACCCCAAAATAACTGGGAGCGCGAAAAATGACCTGAAAAACACCGCCTGCCCCGGTGGTACTTCCACGGATGCAGCCTTGATGAAACTGGCCATGAACATGAACAAACAGACGGCCATAACTTTGAACATAATACCGCGAAGGGGCTGCATGATTAGTCTTTCTTCAATTGTGAAACGGCCCAGCGCGCAGCATCAACCACAGTAGAATCAGGATCATCGGTCAACCCTTGGGCCACCGTCATCAGCGACACATCCGCAGAATTCCCAATCGCATACAGCACATTGCGCACAAACCGATCACGGCCAATCCGCTTAATCGGGGACCCAGAATACCGCAACCGAAACGCGGCATCATCCAAGGCAGCCAATTCAGCCAACGGCGGGGCCAACACATCATCGCGGGCATCATACTTGGCATCGCGGCCAGCAACCGCAAATTTGTTCCACGGACACACCGCCAAACAATCGTCACAGCCGTAAATCCGGTTACCCATCTTGGCGCGCAATTCCAGATCAACCGGACCCTTATGCTCGATCGTCAGATACGAAATACAGCGGCGGGCATCTAAACGGTAAGGCGCAGGAAACGCATCCGTCGGGCACACATCCAAACAAGCCGTGCAAGATCCACAATGGCTGATTTCAGTCTTATTAGTGTCGAATTCCAGCGTTGTAAAAATCGCACCAAGGAAAAACCAAGACCCTAAATCACGACCCAACAAGTTGGTGTGCTTGCCTTGCCAACCCAGCCCAGCCGCCTGCGCCAGCGGTTTTTCCATCACCGGAGCCGTATCAACAAACACCTTAATTTGAGCCTCAGGTTCTTGTTCAATCAGCCAACGCCCAACGCGCTTTAGGCGCTTTTTAAGGACATCATGATAGTCACGGCCATGGGCATAAACCGAAATCGCAGCACGATCAGGGCGCTCCAAAACAGCCAGCGGATCATGATCAGGCGTATAGGGCTCGGCCAACATGATGACGGTGCGGGCCTCTGGCCATAACGCAGACGGATCACCGCGCCACGCCATGCGATCCGCCATCCACGCCATCTGACCGTGCATATCCTCGGCCACAAACGCGGCCAACCGATCTGGCAATTCGGGCAGACCATCAGGCCGGCAAAAACCCACCTTGGCAAAACCCGCTTCAGTGGCAAAATTGATCAACTGGAGCTTCAGGTCGACCGTTTGATCAGACCCAGACATCAGCGCTTAAAAATCAAGATCGGCATAGTGGCGCGACGGCAAAAAGCCAGACACCTGATCTGCCAACAACGACCGAAACGCGGGGCGAGACTTAATCTTGGCATACCAATCTTTGACAACCTCTGACCGGTTCCAATCCACGTCCGAAGTATAATCCAAACACGACAACTGGGCGGCAGCTGCAAAATCGGCAAGCGACATATCATTGCCCGCCAACCAACGGCGCTGATCCAATAACATGGCCATATAATCGAGGTGATATTTGATCGCCTTTGATCCGGATTTGACATTCGCACTGTCAGGATATCCGGTGCCCATAATCTTGCGGAACACCCGTTCACCCAGCAACTTTGATGTCACTTCGGCATGAAACTTATCATCAAACCAAGCAACCAAACGACGAACCTCATAACGGTCCTCTGCGGATTTTGGCAGCAACGACGGGGTCGGAAACGCCTCTTCCAGATACTCGCAAATCGCGGTGCTATCAGCAAACGTACTGTTGCCCATTTTTAAAATCGGCACCTTACCTGCGGGATTGCGGCGCAGGAAATCAGCGTCCCGTTCCCAATACCGTTCTTCTACCAACTCGACCTCGATTTTCTTTTCGGCCAAAGACAAGCGGACCTTGCGCGAAAACGGCGAAAGCGGGAAATGGTAAAGGCGATTCATATGCGTTGCACTTTGTTGAAAACGGGTCCCTCTTCAATGCCGCAAGAGGGGGCGCGTTTCAATGGGCGATCAGTCGGTAAAGCAACCTGCGCGGCCATCCACCGCAATTGTTGCAGCACCATCCATGATGCTTGCACTGCGTTTGCGCAGATAACTGGTGGGGTTAGCCGCATCGCGTTCCTTTGGGTTTGGCAACACGGATGCCAGCCTTGCCGCTTGCAAAGGCGACAGGTCGGCAGCATCAACGTTGAAATAATGCTGGGCTGCAGCCTGCACGCCAAACACGCCTTCGTCGAACTCGGCAATATTCAGATACAGCTCAAGAATACGGCGTTTTGACCAAATAATCTCAGAAATCGGCGTCCACAATGCCTCGACAGACTTGCGGACCCAACTGCGGCCCTGCCAAAGGAATACGTTTTTCACAACTTGCTGGCTAATAGTCGACGCACCACGATTTGCGCCCGCTTCCAACGCGGCCTCAATCGCTTTTACATCCAAGCCCCAATGCAGACAAAAGTTTGCATCCTCTGCAGCGACAGCAGACCGCGCCATCACAGGGGCGATTTGTTCCATCGGGACCCAATCACGATCCAACGGCCCAAGACGGACACGTTCTGACACCAGATATATCGATGTTGGCGGGTTGATCACGGCAAATAGCAACGTCATGACGACGGCCAAACCGACGCAGGTCGCAACAGCACGCAGCAACCAGCGGCCTATGAACCGAATTGGTCGCGGGCGCTGAAAATTCAGCCGCTTCTTGGCGGATGATTTTTTGGATCGGGTTGTTTTTGCCATTGCACTATAAGCCACGGACACAGCACTTGGGTCAAGCGGCCAGCACGCGGGCCTCCGATACCTTTAAACAAGGGCGGGCAGTCGGAAACGGAGCCTCAAAGTCAGGTTTTGCCAGCTCTGGAAATATCTTGACCATCTCGGTGTACATATCACGATCATGGGTCAGCAGCGCGCGACCGGGATGAAAGCTTTCTGTATAGATACCTTCGGATAGAACGATCTCGTGCTGTTCAAACAGGATGTGGTGATACGATACTTGCGGCATCTCAACGGCGCGGATCGTTGTCCCGTTGACCAATGCCTTGGCAGCAACCAGCACTTCAGTTTGACCAAAATGCAATTCAGCTTCCCAACCGGACATCAACATTCGGTGCTGCGGGGATACAAAAAGTGGGCGGATGTTGCCCAAGACACCGGTATCAAACCGGATCGGGGCCATGTCGCCAACACCGGCGATCTTGCGACCACCTGCCCAGACAAGCGGTTGCAAACCGCGATCTTGGGTCATGACCATATCACCCATCTTCAACGTTTCGACGTACCGTGGTCCATCTTCGGTTTCGATCAAAGTACCGCGCACAAAACAAGCCAAAAAGACGTCGTTCGTTCGCGTGTCAGCCAAGCCAGAGTAGGTGGATCCATTCACCGAATTTAAGGTCAAAGATTGCAGCGGCGCGTCATTCAGGACAGCATTGCCGCTTGTAACCAATGATGGGGCTAAAAATGTGTTCCCGCTTGTATCCTGAAAAATGACAACAACAGTGTTTTCGGTTGTGCCGTCAACGTAGGTAACGGTCGCATTATAGGTCGCCGCGGCGTCAAAACGATACCACTGTTCGCCATCACCAATATCGGTTCTGATCCAGTCATAAGAGCCATTATTTTGGTTGTCTAAAACGTTATCATAGCCACCGCCGTCATAGGTCGTAACCGTCACTTCATCCTCAAGAATGGGTGTACCGGGTCCACCAAAGGACTCGCCGACAAGAAGATGCGCTAGCTCAGCGGTACTGTTCCCTTCACCGGGGTCAATTGACGTATAATTCCCGAGATAGATCGCATTCCAAGTACCCATCAGACGGGTCCTCGCGCGATCGCAAGATATCTATTGTTCACTGCTTGTCTGCCTCTGCCTCGGGTCATTGCCCTATGCTCCTGTTTTCAGGATGCTTTTGCAGATTACGGTCGAAATAAGGCAAGAATGTGGCGCACATCATGGGTGCGCCACATTTTCATCACTCAGCTGGAATTGCAGCCTCTTGCAACGTCAATGGATGCGGCAAGTGCACCAACATTTCGGTTGGGCATATCTGCACAAAATTGGCTTTCTCAGTGTCCCAATGCTGCAAGATATCAGCAGCTTTGCGGCTACCTGTCTCGTCCAAATGACGCTGCACCAACGCGTTAAGTTGGCTCATCCAATGCGGCACAGTGACTGCGTTTGTCACCAGCGTTTCCATGTTGATCAAATTGGCCGTCTCGCCCTTAGGATCATAGATATACGCCATTCCGCCGGTCATACCGGCACCAAAGTTGGCGCCGATGGACCCAAGGATAACAGCCACACCACCGGTCATATATTCACAACCGTTGGTGCCGCAGCCTTCAATCACGACGGACGCGCCAGAGTTACGCACGGCAAATCTCTCACCCGCGCGACCAGCGGCAAACAAGAATCCATCAGTGGCACCATATAAAACGGTGTTGCCGATAATCGTGTTTTCAGACGCGACAAGCGGGCTGTTCATCGGCGGACGCACAACAATCGTCCCCCCCGATAGACCCTTACCAACGTAATCATTGGCATCGCCCGACACCTCAAGTTTTAACCCTGGTGCTGCGAACGCACCCAAAGATTGACCCGCAGAGCCACGCAATTTGACCGTCAAATGATCAGACTGCAAATCGTTACGCATCCCAAATTTCTGCACAATATGGCTTGATGTGCGCGTACCAAC
>CAJXTP010000068.1 GCA_913061335.1 uncultured Loktanella sp. | reverse complement strand
CAAGCCAGTCACGCTTTGGATGCCGCCGCGCCCATCGACCAAGCGGGTCGCACGTTTGGTCGGGACGAGCGGGCGCAATTCACCAGACGCTGTCAAAGGCGCTGATGTAGACTTTCCAAACCAGTTCAGCGGGTTCATCCGCGACTCCGCCACACGGGCACAGCCTGTGGTCGCTAGAGCAGCACAAAGCATCAGGGGCAGGGATACGCGCATTTTGGTGGCCTTTCGTCAAATCGTCACGTCTTGCGTAACGGATGATGCACCTGTTGAAAAGCATCCTCTGGACGATGCGCCCAATCCGACCTAGATCAGTGGTATCAACAGGAGTTTGCACCATGGCCACCGCCCGATTTGAAGAGATCGCTGAGGATTTTGATTTTCTCGACGATTGGGAGGACCGTTATCGCCATGTGATTGACTTGGGTAAGGCGATGGATCCGCTCGAGGATGCATTTCGCGTGACCGCGACCAAGGTCGATGGTTGTGCATCCCAAGTTTGGATCGTGCCACAGGTGCGTGACGGAATTTTCACATTTCGTGGGGACAGCGACGCGATGATCGTGCGCGGTCTGATTGCAGTCCTGCATGCGCTTTATGATAATCTGCCTGTGGCGGACGTGCAGGCGGTGGATGCAAATGCTGAATTGGGCCGTTTGGGTCTGAACGATCACTTGTCGGCCCAACGTTCAAACGGCGTGCGTGCGATGATCGAGCGGATTAAGCTGACAGCCGTTTAAAGTGCTGCGAGGCTGGTTTCCAGATCACCGTAGCCCGTGAACCGGTATTCATACGTTAGCCCAAGGCGATCAGCACAGACCTGCGCCTTTGCCTGTAAATCAGCGTTATCCGTCTGTGCTTGATAGACCAATTTGGTGTAATTCCCGAAATACATGTCGCGCAGTGCAGGGTGGCGCCCAAGACCCAATGGGTCCCAGACAAACGCATCAAATTGGCGCACAAGAAAGTCTGTAAGGTAGAAAGCCGTCATTTCATCGCGGGATTCAAACACGGCATTAGTTTCAAAAAACGAATAACAATGTGGCCCTTCAACCATTGAAACGCCAAGCTCCTTGCACTTTTCGAACAATTGCCCACCCGTGCCACAATCGGCGTAGACCACAAAAATTTTGTCATAGTCGTCGCGGTGTTTTGTGACTGCGACCTCAATTGCGGGGACGATTTTTTCGGGGTGGTTGTGGTAAATTGCAGGCAGGCATTGCAGGTCGAGGTGGTCGAGGCCACCTGCGTCTTTTACAGCCAAGATTTCACGCGCCAGTGCACCACAAGCGAGCAGCAGGACGCGGCCTGCTCCGCTTGCCAGAAAACCATGCTGCGTCAGCGTGGCGTCGGTAATCGTCACGACAGTTTTACAGCTGTGCCATAAGCTACAATCTCTGATGCGCCGTTTGCTATCGAAGACGTTTCCATGCGAAATCCGACGATCGCATCTGCGTCCATTGCGCGGGCTTGATCCGTCATCCGGTCCAAAGCCTGTTCACGCGCACCTGCCAAAAGTGCTGAGTAACCGGTCAGTTCGCCGCCGACCAAATTACGCAGTCCTGCCACGATGTCAGTGCCAATATGTTTGGCCCGCACTGTCGCACCGCGCACCAGTCCGAGGCTATGGGTTACATTGCGGCCTGCGACACCGTCTGTGGTCACAATAAGCATGCTATTTGTCGAATTTGTCATAATGGTCGTCTTCCTTATTTCTGAGCCGTTCAGAAATCACTCGCCAAGCGACGTAGCACACCAGTGACCCGATCAACAGGACTGGCAATGTCGCGAAAATGCCGAATTGGCTTGTTGCGAAAAGGGCGGTGGCGATCCAGATTGTGGCTCCAGCAGCAGCGATGACGGTCACGATAATGAGAATCAGCTTGTCGAGTGGCATGACGGCTCTCCTTTGTTTTAATATGGGGGTGCGCGACCCCAAAATCAAAGGGACAAAGCAAAAAGGCCTCGCAGGTTAACTGCGAGGCCTTTCATCAATCAATCGGGTTGATTTAGGCCATCGCACCTTGGTTATGCTTGCGCGCCATGAAAGATTTGGCGGTTTCAACCGCAACAGCCGCGTCACGGCAATATGCGTCTGCGCCGATGGCTTTGCCAAATTCTTCGTTCAGCGGCGCACCACCAACAAGCACGATATAGTCGTCGCGCATGCCTTTTTCGATCAGCGTATCAATCACGACCTTCATATACGGCATCGTGGTGGTCAACAGGGCGGACATGCCCAAAATATCAGGGCCTTCGACTTCGATCGCTTCGAGATAGGCTTCAACGGCGTTGTTGATCCCCATGTCGACAACTTCAAAGCCTGCGCCTTCCATCATCATACCAACAAGGTTTTTGCCGATATCGTGGATGTCGCCTTTGACGGTGCCGATGATCATTTTGCCCACACGTGGGGCACCAGTTTCGGCCAAAAGCGGCTTGAGAATAGCCATGCCACCCTTCATCGCGTTGGCGGCGAGCAGTACTTCAGGCACAAACAAGATACCGTCGCGGAAGTCGGCACCGACGATGGTCATACCACCGACAAGCGCTTCGGTCAGGACGCGGTAAGGCATCCAACCGCGTGCGATAAGGAGGTTCACACCTTCTTCGATTTCTTCTCTCATGCCATCATATAGGTCGTCGAACATTTGAGCGACAAGATCTTCGTCGTTGAGTTCGGACAGGATGATATCATCTTCTTCGGACATAGGGGAAACCTCCGTAGGTGCGGTATGTGTGCACAGTTGTTTTACAACTTGTGCGCTGAAATTCCAGAGCGGACGCAGACAATCGCGACATTTGTGCAATCGACACCGACCAAGACTTGCGCATGTTCACATTTTGTTCCATATTTTAACTATGACGAAAATCATTGATCACCGCCAAGTCCAATTGCGTGGCCGCGCCGCAATGACAAACCCTGCTGTGCGGTTTGATTCGATACAGTCGGAGCATGTAGATGACGGCTGGGATCGGGTCGAAGACCTGCCTGTTTTGCGCACCTCAGTCAGCATTGAAGTCCCGCGCCGTGTGATCAGTAAGAACACCTCGCCTGACTTGTCATTTGATCGCTCGATCAATCCGTACCGCGGTTGTGAACATGGGTGCATTTATTGCTTTGCCCGTCCCAGTCATGCGTATTTGGGTCTATCCCCAGGATTGGATTTTGAAACCAAGCTGATTGCCCGCCCTGACGCGCCTGCAATTCTGGAAAAAGAGCTGCGTAATCCGCGTTACCGCCCTGCAATGATTG
This sequence comes from uncultured Loktanella sp., assembly GCA_913061335.1. Lineage (GTDB taxonomy): Bacteria > Pseudomonadota > Alphaproteobacteria > Rhodobacterales > Rhodobacteraceae > Yoonia. Next base: position 8,993 of record CAJXTP010000068.1, on the reverse strand, counting down.
CAATTGGCACGAATACTGATCCGTACCAACCGATTGAGAAAGAACATGAAATCATGCGCGGCATTCTACAAGTGCTCGCAAAGTTCAATCATCCTGTTGGCATTGTCACCAAGGGCGCGATGATTGAACGCGACATTGATATTTTGGCCCCGATGGCCGCCAAAGGCCTTGTGCGCGTTGGTGTTTCGATCACCACTTTAGATAATAAAACGTCGCGTGCCATGGAACCGCGGGTGCCATTACCAGCGCGGCGTTTGCAGACCATTCGCCGTTTGACGGATGCAGGTATTCCGGTGCGTGTGATGGTGTCGCCTGTGGTGCCTGCGCTGACCGATCACGAGCTCGAATCGATATTGACGGCGTCACATAATGCGGGGGCAATTTCTGCGTCTTGTATTGTGTTGCGCCTCCCGCGGGAGGTGTCGGGATTGTTCCAAGATTGGCTTGCAGATGCGTTTCCGGACCGTGCTGCGCGCGTGATGGGCCGGGTGCGCGAATTGCACGGCGGTAAGGATTACGACCCTGAATTTGGTACGCGTATGCGCGGCCAAGGCAAATGGGCCGACTTGATCCGCCAGCGCGTGCAGTTGACCACGCGCAAGCTGGGCCTAACGCGTGATCTGCCACCGTTACGGACGGATCTATTTCAGGTGCCGCCGCAAGCCGGTGATCAGATGTCGCTGTTTTAGCCTTTTCTGCGGCCACGACGTGGGGCGCGTACTGGCCCTTCACCGTCTGTGCCGTCCGACACGGATGAAAATCCGCCGAGCGATGTTGTGATGTCGTCGGGGCTTGGCTTTGGCCCTTTTGGTGTGTTTTCGAGCGCGGCCCGCATGGCGACCAGATGCTCTGGTGTGGTGCCACAGCAGCCACCGATGATGCGCGCACCACAATTGCGCGCCAGCACGGCGTATTCGCCCATCAGGGCAGGGGTGCCGTCGTAATGAATATGCCCGTCGTGGTATTTTGGAATGCCTGCGTTGCCTTTGGATATCAGCGTCGCATCACCAGAATGTTCTGCGATCCCAAGGATCGTGCGCAATAGATCAGATGCACCCACACCGCAGTTTGCACCGTATCCGATGGGCTGGTGATCTAGTTTTCCGACCATTTTGGCCATATCCGCCGATGTCAGGCCCATCATCGTGCGGCCTGCGGTATCAAAGCTCATGGTGCCACACCAGTCCATGCCTGCCAGCGCGAAGGCTTCGGCGGCGGCGCGGAATTCTTCGGGGGCAGAAATGGTTTCGACCCAGAGCACATCTGCGCCGCCTGCTTTTAAGCCTTCGGCTTGTTCATGAAACATCTCAACCGCTATTTCATGGGTCAGCGTACCCATAGGGGCCATAATATCGCCAGTTGGGCCGACTGAGCCTGCGACGATAACCGTGCGCCCAGATGCATCAGCGATATCGCGGCCAATGGCAGCACCGACGCGGTTCAGTTCGTGGACTTGATCAACGGCGTTATGCAGTTTCAGGCGCGATGCGTTGCCGCCAAATGTATTGGTCAGGAACAGATCGCTGCCCGCATCAACGGCACCTTTATACAAGGTCCGGATGTTTTCAGGTTTATCAACGTTCCACATCTCTGGTGCGTCGCCCGCCTCTAGGCCGAGATTAAACAGGTTTGTACCTGTTGCACCGTCAGCGAGCAGCCAGTCACGTGTTTCAAGCAGTGTGGTCAGTGCATTCGCCATCGTGCCGCGCCTTTTTATGTGGAATCTATATGTGGAATCGTCCGCTTTTTACACGGTAAAAATGCCGACGCAACGGAATTGGGCGCATTAAGATTATGCATCCAATTCATTTTGTGATCAGTGTTCGGACATCAGTTGTGTCTTTGCCTCGACCATCAGACTGATCATTTGCGTGCGGATCGTGGCCTCATCGGCGCGGTGGCCCAGATCACCTGATACTTTACGGTACACATCTTCGTCGCCGGCTTCTTCTAGGTCGGACTTGATCACTTCACGGGCATAGGCCAGTGCGTCGTCATCTGTTTTACCCATCAGATCAGCCGCCCAAAGGCCCAGCAGTTTATTGCGACGTGCTTCTGCCTTGAACTGCATTTCTGCGTCATGGGCGAATTTGGTCTCAAATGCGGTTTCGCGGTCTTTCATGCTGCTCATTTGGGTCTCCTTTTGGTTTTTACGGTGCTCATACAAGATATGGTGTCGGGGTGCCTTGCTCGCAAGAGGGTGTTGGCGTAAGAGGCGTTTTAAGACGCGCCCCAAGGGTGGGGCCCGACGCACGCGAGGGATCTGGGATGGCACGCCGCAAATTGGTCTATGAAGGCAAAGCAAAGATCCTGTACGAAGGCACTGAGCCCGGTACATTGATCCAATACTTCAAAGATGACGCCACTGCGTTTAACGCCGAAAAGAAGGCTGTGATCGAAGGCAAAGGCGTGTTGAACAACCGCTTGTCCGAATATTTCATGGTTGGGCTACAGGCCATCGGTGTCCCGACGCATTTCATCAAACGCATAAATATGCGCGAGCAATTGATCCGTCAGGTTGAGATTATCCCGCTCGAAGTGATCGTGCGCAACTATGCAGCCGGCACCATGGCCAAGCGGTTAGGCATGGAAGAGGGCACAGCGTTGCCCCGTCCGATTGTCGAATTTTCGTATAAAGATGACAGCCTTGGTGACCCGTTGGTGCCCGAGGAATATATCGCCGCATTCGGTTGGGCCACCCAGCAGGAAATGGACGATATCGTCAGCCTTGCGCTGCGCGTGAACGATTTCATGTCCGGCGTGATGTACGGCGTTGGGATCAAGCTGATTGATTTCAAAATTGAAGTTGGCCGCGTGTGGGACAATGAATATCCGCGCCTTATCTTGGCCGATGAAATTAGCCCCGATAGCTGCCGTCTTTGGGACATTGAAACGGGCCGCAAGCTCGACAAGGATGTGTTCCGCCGCGATCTTGGCGACCTGGCGGATGCCTACACCGAAGTGGCCAAGCGTTTGGGCGTATTGCCTACAAATGTGACCCATAACCCAACCAAGCCAACCTTGATTAACTGAAGGAAATCAGACGTATGAAAGCTAGAGTTCATGTGATGCTTAAGGATGGCGTTTTGGATCCACAAGGGGCTGCCGTGCAGCATGCCCTTGGATCACTTGGGTTTGAGGGCGTTGAAAATGTCCGTCAGGGCAAGGTGATCGAACTTGATTTGGCCGATGGCACGTCCGAGGACACAATCGCGCAGATGTGTGAAAAACTGCTCGCGAATATGGTCATCGAAAGCTACCGCGTCGAGGTGCTGTAATGCGCGCTGCGGTTATCGTTTTTCCAGGGTCCAACTGCGACCGTGATATGGCTGTGGCCCTCAAGGCTGCTGGTGCTGACGTTACGATGGTTTGGCACAAGGACGCGGACTTGCCTGACGTTGACCTGGTCGCCGTTCCTGGTGGTTTCTCGTTTGGTGATTATTTGCGCTGCGGTGCAATTGCCGCCCAATCCCCGATTTGCAAAGGCGTTGTGGCCCATGTTGAGCGCGGCGGCTATGCGCTTGGCGTTTGTAATGGCTTTCAGGTTTTGACTGAAACTGGGCTTTTGCCCGGTGCGTTGATGCGCAATGCTGGCCTTAAGTTCATCTGCAAAACTGTCGGATTGAATGTTGTTACGTCTGAGAGCGCCTTCACTGAAGGTTATAGCGCTGGCGATACTGTTGATTTCCCTGTGGCGCACCATGACGGCAATTATACGATTGATGCCGAAGGTTTGGCGCGTTTGCACGGTGAAGACCGCGTGGCGTTTACCTACGGCGATAATCCGAATGGATCTATCGATGATATTGCGGGCATTTTGTCCGAAAACCGCCGCGTCCTTGGCATGATGCCGCACCCTGAACGGGCCGTGGATAATGGTCATGGCGGAACGGACGGGCAGGCGCTTTTCCGCGGGTTGCTCGGACAGCTAACAAACGCGTAACTTGTGGGGCTGCGGGGCAGGGTTTATGCTGCAAGCATGATGACACCTGCCGCCCGCTCAAAACGTCGCGACCAAAACCGGTGGTATTTACGTATCGCAGTGCTCGCGGTTTGCGCACTTGGCGTGATCGTTATTTATTTCAGCAACCAGTTTCTGACCCAGCGGTTTACCGAAACGACCCGCAACAGGTCGGAAGTACGTCTGACTCTGTATGTTGCCAACCTGATGAGTGAGCTGCAGCGCAATTCAATTGTGCCGCAGCTGTTGGCGCGTGATCCGCAATTGATCACGGCGCTTGATTACAAAGATTATTCTTTGTCCACGGCGCGGCTTTTGTCATTTGTTGATGAAATTGGCGCGGCGTCCTTGATATTGCTCGATGCAGACGGTCGTACCGTTGCTGCAACTGACCGCAATCGCTTGGGTGAGATGCAAAAGGCGTCGCCGCATTTTGTGAATGCGCAGCGGAGCAACGCCACGATCTTTACGACGCTTGATCAGGAAAACGGATCATATGCTTTTCTTTATTCGCGCCGTGTCGAGGTGGGTGGCTCCACGGTTGGTGTGATCGTAGTTGAGGTGGATTTGCAAAAACTTGAGCGCGGTTGGGCAGGGGTGTCGGACGCCGTGTATGTGGCCGACAACCAAGGCACGATTGTTATGTCGACTGAACCGCGTTGGCGTGGATTGGACGAGGTCGGTGCATTGACTCGCCAGTCAGCTCCATCCGCAATTGAACGTGCGGTGCGAGCGACCCAAGATTGGGCAGCGTTACCCGCTGATGCGTATCTTCAGGGAGAGGCCGTTTTACGCCGCGAGGCCCGCGTCCCGTTCCAGGGCTGGCGGATCGTCAGTTTCACAACTTATTCGTCGGTGCGCGAACGTGTGAACGGTGTGCTTGCGCTTGAAGTCATGGGATTCGCGATCATTTTGGCGCTGATGTTTTGGCTGTGGTCGCGAAAAGCGGCGTCGCGGATTGTGTTGTTTCAGCGCGAGTCCGCCGATCTTCGGGCTTTGAACATCCGGCTCCAGCGGGAAGTCGCCGAGCGCCAGAAGGTTGAAAAGACGCTTGAGGTCGCCGAACAGACCCTTGCGCAATCGTCCAAATTGGCCGCCTTGGGCGAGATGTCGGCGGCTGTCAGTCACGAGCTGAACCAACCATTGGCCGCAATGAAAACCTATCTGGCGGGTGCCCGACTTTTGCTGCAACGCAAACGCCCCGAAGAGGCGTTATCTTCGTTCCAACGCATCGATGATCTGATTGAACGGATGGGCGCAATTACCAAGCAATTAAAGTCATACGCGCGCAAGGGTGCTGATACGTTTAGCCCAGTGGATACAAGGGCTGCGGTGTCATCGGCCCTGTCGATGATGGAACCACAATTGAAAAGCCGTGACATCACGATCACCCGTACATTGCCCGAAGATCCGGTGATGATTTTGGGCGACAGGCTGCGGCTTGAGCAGGTGATTATTAACCTGCTGCGCAATGCGCTGGACGCCACCAAAATGGTCCGTGTTCCTTCGATCGAGATTATCTTAGCGACGGGTGACACTGTCAGTTTGACTGTGCGTGACAACGGCGACGGGATTGAAGACCTCGATGAGCTGTTCGAGCCGTTTTACACCACCAAACAGCCCGGTGACGGCGTTGGGCTTGGGCTTGCCATCTCTTCTGGTATCGTCAACGACTTGGGCGGACGGCTTACGGCGCGAAATGCTGTGGGCGGAGGGGCTGTATTTGAAGTGCAGCTACCTATCTTAAGTGCCGAAGTTGAAGCCGCGGAATAAGGACACGACCAAATGAGCAAAGCTATGAAAATTGCGATTGTCGATGACGAAAAAGATATGCGTCAGTCGATCAGCCAATGGTTGGCCCTGTCCGGTTTTGACACCGAGACATATTCGAGCGCCGAAGAGGCGTTAAAGGGGCTTGGCAATGATTTCCCAGGTATCGTGGTGTCCGACATCAAAATGCCCGGCATGGATGGTATGCAATTTTTGCGCAAACTTAAGGGTGTCGACAGCTCGCTGCCAGTGATCATGATTACCGGCCATGGCGATGTGCCAATGGCAGTCGAGGCAATGCGCATGGGTGCATTTGATTTTCTTGAAAAGCCGTTCAATCCTGACCGCATGACCGAGCTGGCCAAGAAAGCCACGCAAGCCCGTCGTCTGACGCTTGATAACCGTGCCTTGCGTCGTGAGTTGTCGGATGGATCTGCGCTGATCAAGAAACTCATTGGTCAGTCGCCGCCGATGGAGCGGCTGAAAGAAGATATTCTGGATCTGGGGCAGGCCGATGGTCACGTCCTTGTTGAAGGTGAAACAGGGACTGGCAAGACGCTTGTCGCCCATGCCCTGCATGCAGTTGGTGCCCGCGCTAGCAAGAAATTCGTTCTTCTGTCGTGTTCTGCGTTTGACGAAGACAGCCTGTCGCGCCGAATCTTTGGCCCTGCCCAAGATGATGAACCGATCCCTGCCATTGAAGAAGCCCGTGGTGGTACGCTTGTGCTTGAGGACATTGAGGCGCTGACACAGCCGCTGCAATCGCGGCTTTTGACCGCGATTAACGATCAAGGCACACCTGCGGAAACGCGGATTATTGCGATCTGCAATTTGCAGGAACAGGATAAGACGTGTGAAAGCGTGTTGCGCCCAGACCTGTTTTACCGGCTTGCGGCCCTGCGCATCACGGTGCCGCCATTGCGCCAACGCGGAGAGGATATTCTGACGTTGTTCACCCGTCTGTCTGAGCAGTTTGCCGAGGAATATGGCTGTGATGCGCCTGCTGTGTCCGCCCAAGAGGCCGCCCAGCTTTTGCAGGCCCCGTGGCCCGGTAACGTGCGTCAGTTGTTCAATGTGGCCGAACGTGCCGTACTGCAGAACCGTCGCGGCACTGGCACGATTGCGTCGCTACTGATGGCTGACACGGACGAAGAAATGAAGCCTGCGATGACGACCGAAGGCAAGCCGCTCAAAGAATTTGTCGAAGCGTTCGAGCGGATGTTGATCGACAACACGATGCGCCGCCACAAAGGCAGCATTGTCTCGGTCATGGACGAGCTTTGCTTGCCACGCCGGACCCTAAACGAGAAAATGGCGAAATACGGACTGCAACGGTTGGAGTATCTTTAAGGCTCCTGTGCATACTCAATTTTAGGTTGTGACGATAGCACTTGTTTTATGACCTACCTGTGACCTATGTATGGTGTACGGATGTCCACGCGCTGGTGCGTGGTGTCGTCCGGTAGAATTCTCTGTTGATTTGACGTTTGGCGTAAAGCCTCCCCTAAAATAACAGCTGATGTGGTCTGGAAATGACCTCAGGAACGCCCAGGTCGCGCGGTTTCACCGATGCGCCGGGTCATGAACGGGTTCCCGAACTTGCGGGAACCAGGAGAAGCAACGCGATGCAAAGCGCGCAAAATATAGGCAAAAATCCGGTGGCCCTTTGGGTTACACCGTTTGCCGTTGCGCCCATCGCCTTAATTGAAATCGCCACTGACCATGCCGCCCCTCCGGGGAGGTGTCGTCGCGTGCGAGTGAACGGATACAATGCCAAAGAAAATGTTAATCGATGCCACACACGCGGAAGAAACCCGCGTTGTTGTGGTCGACGGGAACAAAGTCGAAGAATTTGATTTTGAAAGCCAGTTTAAGCGTCAGCTCGCTGGGAATATCTATCTTGCCAAAGTGACACGGGTAGAGCCGTCGCTTCAGGCTGCGTTTGTTGACTATGGCGGAAATCGCCATGGTTTCCTCGCGTTCTCAGAAATCCACCCGGATTATTACCAAATCCCTGTCGCCGATCGCGAAGCGCTGATCGCCGAAGAAAAAGCCTATGCGGACAGCCTAAAGGCTGACGATGACGACGAAGAAAAGCCAAAGAAGCGTCGCCGTTCGCGCAGCCGGTCTAAAGCGGCTGATGCGACGTCGGGTGATGCGGTTGCCACTGCGGAAATCGCAGGCATGGAGACAATCGATCTTGATGATGACGACGGTGAAGAAGGCAGCTCTCCGATGGAGATGGTTGCTGAGACACCTGTTGAGACTCCAGAATCTGTAGAAACGGCGGAAATTGTTGAGGCTCCGGAAGCTGTTGAGGCACCTGAAACTGCTGAAGCTCCTGTGGTGGTCGACGCCGCGACGTCTGACGATGAGGCTGAGGCTGTATCTGATGATCAGGTTGCTGCAGAATCTGAAGAAGATGATGACGTTGCCAAGGCGGATGCCAAGGACAAAGACGACCGCATTGAGAGCGTCGCAACCGAAGACGACAGCGAAGACGTCCGCCCCGTCCGCAAGCCACGCCCGAAGCGGTACAAAATCCAAGAGGTCGTGAAGGTTCGCCAAATTCTGCTGATCCAAGTCGTTAAAGAAGAACGCGGCAACAAGGGCGCTGCGCTGACGACATACCTGTCGCTTGCTGGTCGCTATTGCGTCTTGATGCCAAACACCGCCCGTGGTGGTGGCATAAGCCGCAAGATCACCAACGCACCGGACCGCAAGAAGCTGAAAGAGATCGCAAATGGGATGGAGGTGCCTGAAGGTGCTGGCCTGATCATTCGTACCGCCGGATCGCAACGCACCAAGTCCGAAATCAAACGCGACTATGAGTACTTGCAGCGTTTGTGGGAACAGATCCGCGAACTGACTTTGAAATCTATCGCTCCTGCGAAGATTTACGAGGAAGGCGACCTGATCAAGCGGTCGATCCGCGATCTTTACAATAAAGACATCGATGAAGTGATCGTCGCAGGCGAGGGCGGTTACCGCACAGCCAAAGACTTCATGAAAATGATCATGCCGTCGCATTCCAAGAATGTGAAACGCTATACTGAACAGATGCCGCTTTATGCGCGCTATCAGGTTGAGGGTTACTTGAACGGTATGTTCAACCCAACTGTTCAGTTGCCGTCCGGTGGTTATATCGTGATTGGTATCACCGAAGCACTGGTAGCGATTGACGTGAACTCTGGTCGTGCGACCAAAGAGGCGTCAATTGAACAAACCGCGACCAAGACAAACCTTGAGGCCGCCGATGAGG